>CAVJQN010000076.1:1273-9936 GCA_963651635.1 Agathobacter sp. | reverse complement strand
ATCCCCTTGGTATCAAAAGAGATGCAGCCGTGATTCGTATATCCGAACCATGACTGCATCTCCTTTTTGTATCGTGCCGGGATCTACCGTCCCAGCAATCTATTCAGGAAACCACTATTATTACCGGCTTCCTCCGACTCCATACCGCCGTAATCATATCCGATCGATTCTATAGCTTTCTTTACTGCTTCTTCCTCGACGGGTGCCTCTGTGCAGAACTCTACCATGTCCTTTTTGCGGTCAGCCTTGACCTTGGAGCTCTCAGGGAGGGTTTTTCTGATTGCTTCCTGAACATGGCTCTCGCACATACCGCACATCATACCGCCGACTTTTACTTTAGTTTTTATCATGAGGAGTTTTCTTCTTTTTGTTTGCCTGAGGGCTGAGCCTTATGACCGCCCTCATTGTGGGAGTGTTTCGTTGCAATATCGGATATTTATATCACGGCTGCGTAGTCTTCAGAAGCTGCCGCAGATCGTCATTGGTCATGCTGGTGCGCGCACTCTCATGCCCGCCGTGTGCATGCTCCTGACAGCTGCCGTCGCAGTGGCTGCAGTTTCCGCAGGAGGAGCATCCGCTGCAGGTTCCGTGCTTCAGATCGCCCATAATATTTCTCAGGCAGACCGCCACAAGCGCCGCAATCGCGGCCCATATGATGACTTCACCCATAGCTCATCTCTCCTTTCTCTCAGGGGCTCGGCGGCTGATGCCGCCTGACCCGTGACAGCTGATTGATATACGCGTCGATTGGCTTTTAAGCCGCCTCGACAGATGTTACGGCGCGTGTCCTGTAGTCCGGCTGATAGCCCTTGCGGCACAGCAGGTATATGATGCCCGCCAGCGCTGCAAATGCAACCACCGTCCAGATGCCGAAGCCTACCTCGCCCGTGATCAGTCCGCCTATACGATATGCGATGAGCGAGACTATATATGCCCACAGGCACTGGAAGCCGATCGTACCCCATGTCCACTTCGCGTTGTTCATCTCACGCTTGATGGCGCCGATAGCCGCGAAGCACGGTGCACACAGGAGGTTGAAGCACATGAAGGCAAATGCCGACGCCTTCGTATAATCCTGCGCCACGCGAGTCCAGATCTGGTCTCCGTTCTCTTCGAGCTCCTCCTCGGAGTCGTCGTAGTTATAGAGAACTCCGAAGGTTCCGACGACATTTTCCTTGGCGATCAGTCCGGTTACTGTAGCAACCGTGGGCTTCCATGAGTTCAGACCCTGCGGAGTGAATATCCATGCCACGCTGTTGCCGATGCCTGCCAGAAGCGAGTCGCTGTCGGGAGATACCTCATCTGCCGGCACATTCATCCTCTGCGCTACCGATTCCACGTATTCCTCGGTCGCGATCGTCTCATCCTCGTACAGCTCGCTCACATTGCCGAAATGTCCGTTGACATATCCGTAGCTGGAGAGGAACCAGATGATGATCGTCGACACGACGATGACGGAGCCGGCTCTCTTGATGAAGGACCAGCCGCGCTCCCACGTCGCGCGAAGAACATTGGAAAGGGAAGGAATATGGTAAGCCGGGAGCTCCATAACAAAGGGAGCCGGCTCGCCTGCGAACATTTTGAACTTCTTGAGGATGATGCCCGTGACGATGATGGAGCCCATCCCTATGAAGTATGCAGACGCGGATATCATCGCGCTGCCGCCGAACATCGCGCCCGCGATCAGACCTATGATAGGCATCTTGGCGCCGCAGGGCATAAATGTGGTCGTCATGACCGTCAGCTTTCTGTCGCGGTCATTTTCGATAGTCCTTGATGCCATGACTCCGGGGACGCCGCATCCTGTCGCTACAAGCATCGGGATAAACGACTTGCCCGAGAGCCCGAACTGGCGGAATATACGATCCATGACAAATGCCACTCTTGCCATATATCCGACGTCCTCGAGTATGGACAGCAGCAGGAAGAGTACGAGCATCTGAGGCACAAAGCCCAGCACCGCGCCGACTCCGGCTATGATGCCGTTCTGAACCAGATCATATGCGATCGAGGTATCAGCCACACCGAGCGCCGCAAATATCGAATCTATCGCTCCCGGCACCCACTCGCCGAAGATCACGTCGTTCGTGAAGTCGGTCGCCGCCGTACCTATGGAGATGCTCCATCCGCCCATCGCTATGGCGTACAGACCGAACATGATGACTGCAAATATCGGAAGTCCCAGCACCCTGTTGGTTACGATCTGATCTACCTTGTCGGATACCGTCAGATCGTGCTTGCTGCCCTTCTTCTTGACAGCGCCCTCGCAGAGCTTGGTGATATAGCTGTATCTGCCGTTGGTGATGATGGACTCCGCGTCGTCATCCTCCTCTGTCTCCACCTTGGAGATAGCCTTCTCGATGGCTGACTTCTGTGCCTGTGAGAGCTTGAGCTGCTCCAGCACCTTCTCATCTCTCTCAAATGCCTTGATGCTGTACCAGCGCAGCAGAGTGTCCGGCACCATGCCCTTGATCTCATCAGCGATTGCACTCAGCGCGCCCTCGATAGCCGCATCGTATGTCATCGCCGCAGGTACCGCCGTCTTATCCGCCGCTGCCTTTACAGCCAGCTCAGCTGCGTCCTGTGCGCCCTCCTTCTTGAGCGCGGAGATCTCGATCACCGGACACCCGAATTTCTCGGAAAGCGCCTTGATATCGATCTTGTCTCCGTTGCTGCGCACCAGATCCATCATGTTGATAGCCATGACCACCGGTATACCCAGTTCCATAAGCTGTGTCGTCAGATAGAGATTTCTCTCTATATTCGTACCGTCCACGATATTGAGGATCGCGTCCGGCTTCTCCGTCACGAGATAGTTACGTGATACGACCTCCTCCAGAGTATACGGGGAGAGAGAATATATACCCGGAAGATCCTGGATGATCACGTCGTCATGATCCTTCAGCTTACCTTCCTTCTTCTCGACCGTAACTCCCGGCCAGTTGCCTACATACTGATTTGAACCGGTCAAAGCGTTGAACAGCGTCGTCTTTCCGCTGTTCGGGTTGCCGGCAAGTGCTATCTTGATACTCATGTCTAACAAGCCTCCCTGTTCTAAGCGCCCGGTTCGTGTTTTCCGAACCTCGGCTCTCTTTCATATCCTCTATGCTGTCGTTAAATGACTAAATAATCATTGAAATCAAACGCGCACGGTGTCACTCGACCTCGATCATCTCTGCGTCCGCTTTGCGAACCGACAGCTCATACCCGCGAATGTTCAGCTCCATGGGGTCTCCCAGCGGTGCCACCTTGCGTACCATGATATCGACACCCTTTGTGATGCCCATGTCCATGATGCGGCGCTTCACAGGGCCGTCGCCGTGCAGTCTGGTGACCTTGCAGGTCTCTCCGACATTCACGTCCTTTAATGTCCTCATTGCCTTTTCTCCTTTTCCTTATATATCCCGGATTCGAAGCCCGGCTCCGATCCGTAAAGCATCACATTATCCGACCATGATCCTGCGGGCCATCTCCTCATCCACGGCGATTCTCGCGTCCTTGACCTGGACGATGACATTGCCCCCGATGTTGTTGACCACCATGACCTTCTCGCCCGTCACAAAGCCGAGCTCCGAAAGATGCTGACGTACCTTCGGATTGCCCGAAATGTTTACGATAGTAACCGTCTTCCCTGAATCAGACATCGTAATCGGCATAATGTTCATCACCTTTCTCCGTCAGTCGAGGCTGTCAGTCTCTGGTTAGGTTAGACTAACTTTTTGTCTCGACCCATCGGTTAACATCAACTAACCTTACGGCTTGCATTATAGTTAGTCGTACCTAATTATGCAAGCATTTCGCCGCAAAAAATACGCGTCACATGCAAATAGGGCGATTTTCACAAATCACCCTACTTGTTTGCCGCCGCTTTTCTGACATATGGACAGCTTGCTCTATGTTCATGCCTCGGCGCCGGTCACTGTGATAACTATCTCGACCTTGTTCACCAGCAGTTCCTGATGCGTCAGATCATATCCGATCTCTATAACCATCCCGTCATCCATGCGCTCAGTCCTGAGATGATGCGTCTGTATACCCATCACAAGACTGCCTATGTCGGCGCTCTCAAAGGAAGTTTCATATACTCTGCCGTCAGGACGCAGCACTATATGCGATTTCAGCTCTCCCGCTCCGTCTATGATGACCTCATCCTCCCGGACTGTCATCGCGGTCGTACCGTATCTGATGCGCTCCTCCTGCACACACTTCATGTCAGAAATGGCAGTCTCCCACACACCGTCCTCGTCCACCATGATGATCGGCTCGTCGTCGCCGTGACGGCTTTCTGTTCTGACCTTTACCTTCTTTATCCTCATACCCGCTCAAATGCCAGATTTATCAGTGTCTGTACGAGTTCTTCTCCTGACAGACCCGCCTTCTCCCAGAGCATCGGATACATACTGATATCCGTAAAGCCGGGGATGGTATTGATTTCATTAAATACCACCGTGCCGTCATCCTTCAGGAAAAAGTCCACCCTCGCCATGCCGAAGCCGTCCACCGCCTTGAATATCGAGACTGCGCACTGCCTGATGCGTTCAACTGTCTCAGGCGCTATATCGGGATCGGTCACGGTCTCGGACGCGGGATTGTTATACTTTGCGTCATAGTCATAGAACTGCGCCGCCGCGAGGATCTCTCCCACGCCGCTCGCCTGCGGCGGTGTCTTGCCTCCGCCGAGTACTGCGCACTCTATCTCTCTGCCGACGACCATCTCCTCGACCAGTATCTTTTTGTCATGGTCGGCGGCGAGCAGCAGCCCCTTCTCCAGAGAGGCTCTGTCGTCCGCTCTCGTGACTCCGCAGCTGGAGCCCTCATTGGCGGGCTTGACAAATACCGGATACTTCCATGCATTTTCAACTCTGGCTACCGCATCGTCCATATGCTCGCGCACCTGATCCGCAAATATCACGAGACCCGGCGCCATATCTATACCCAGATGCGAAACTATCAGCTTCGTATATACCTTGTCCATGGAGACGGCGCTCGCCAGCACTCCGCAGCCCACATAGGGAATATGTGCCAGCTCACACAGTCCCTGTATGGTTCCGTCCTCGCCGTATCTGCCGTGCAGCACGGGGAAAGCCACGTCCACATGCTTTGCAAAGACTTTCTTTTCTTCTTCTATGACGACCGCCTGCTCATAGGCATCCGGCGAGAGTATCGCCCTCTTTTTACCGTCTGTCCATGTTCCGTCTATGATCTGCTGCACCGAATCTACCAGCAGCCACTTGCCCTGCTTGGTGATGCCTATCAGCACCGGCTCGTATTTCTCGGTATTGATCTTTTTGATAATATTGATGACTGACTTGCACGAAACCTCATGCTCCGACGACTGACCGCCGAAAATCACCGCCAGTACCTGCTTGTTCATATGTGATATACCCCCTGTGAAGCACGCAACAACCCATATAGTCTGAAGTTCGGATGCGTTCGAACCATTTTTTAGAACAGCTTACTGTATGCTTGCGAGGATCGCACGCTCCTGATTATCTATATGCTCCCTGACCGCTGCCTTGCATGCATCCATCGCACGCGCATGCAGAGCCTTCATGATGCTGTCATGCTCTCTGCATACCTTCTCCCGCTTCTGCCTGTCCTGGATATATACCAGTCTGTAGCGGTACATCTGCTCGCGCAGGTTCGCCAGTATGCTCACGAGTCTCGGATTGTTCGTCGACTCATAGATCAGCGTATGGAATGCCTCGTCCATATCGGCGATATCCGATGCGTCCAGCACCTCGATATTGGCCTTGATCTTCTCTCCCAGCTCATCCAGCTGCGAGAGCTGCTCGTCCGTCATTCTCTCGCACGCCAGCCCTATGGCAAGCTCCTCAAGAGCACGTCTGATCTCCAGCACATCACGCAGGTTCTTGCTCGTGATTCCGGCAACCGTGGCACCGCGCCTCGGCAGCATCACCACGAGCCCCTCCAGCTCCAGCTTTCTGATGGCCTCGCGGATGGGCGTTCTGCTCACTCCGAGCTTCTCTGCAAGCGGGATCTCCAAGAGCCTC
Source organism: Agathobacter sp. (assembly GCA_963651635.1). Classification (GTDB taxonomy): domain Bacteria; phylum Bacillota; class Clostridia; order Lachnospirales; family Lachnospiraceae; genus Darwinimomas. Next base: position 3,922 of record CAVJQN010000076.1, on the reverse strand, counting down.
TCGCCCGGCTTTAACTCGCCGTGTATGATTTCCTGACGCAATGTGTTGAATACCACATCGCGAAGCGGCATATATTCGTTTTCATTGAGCTTCATCATCGTTGTCATCCTTCCTCCTTTGCATGCAATCGAGTGATAAATACATCCTTCTCAGGGCACGCGGCCGCACATGCCTCCGCAGTCTCCCGGTCTCGAAACAGTCCCCACACTGCCGAGCCGCTGCCTGTCATCTGCGCCCCCAGCGCTCCGCCCTCCAGCATCCGTTCTTTTATCTGCCTGATATGCGGTATCAGCCTGACCGTGACCCGTTCAAGTATATTGCTCATACCGGCGGCGACCGACTCTATGTCCTGCTGCCTCACCGCCTGTGTCAGCGCATCCATATCGGGATGTGCCTCATCGGAGAGCCATGTGCTGTCGAGTCGCCTGTATATCTCAGCCGTCGATGCCGACTCCTCCGGCTTTACTATCAGAACATACCATTTGGGCAATGACGGCAGACGCGTCAGTATCTGTCCGATACCCTCAGCACGTATAGTACCTGCGTGCAGTGCGAAAGGCACATCCGCGCCGAGACTGATGCCCAGTGTATCGAGCCGTCCCTTTTCATATCCTATCTCGAACATCTCGTTGAGAGCCTTGAGCACCGCCGCCGCGTCCGCGCTTCCGCCTCCCAGTCCCGAGCCCATCGGAATCACCTTGTGCAGAGCGATAGTCACTCCGGCCTCCGGCGGCAGCATCAGCTTCGCCGCTCTCACCGCCAGATTGCTGTCATCGCAGGGCAGTCCCGGGCAGTCACAGGTCATGGTCACGCCCGGTATCCTGCTCTCCTCTATCTCTATCTCATCGCACAGGTCGACGGTCTGCATGATGGTATCTATCAGATGATAGCCGTCATCGCGCCTGCCGGTGATGTCAAGACCTATATTTATCTTTGCATATGCTTTTATCTTCATGCTTCGCGCCCTCCCGGAGGCAGGCTTGCTTCGATTGACCGACTGCGGATCCGTACTGTCATGCATATTGTCGCTTTTTCCATACAATTATATGTATGTGCCCTTTCGACGTCAACTTAAAATTGTATACAAAATACATGCATCTTGCACGGCGTTTTGTACAGCATTTTGCAGCCCGTGTTTTCGACTTGCTTGCACATACGTTTCACAACATATATCATGATGATGGTATCATAATTAAAAAGCAGGAACATAAACTATGAGCAGCAGCGACAGCCGGCAGTCCGGCAGATATATATTCATGGATGTACTCAGGGTGATCTCCTTCCTGATCATCATCCTCTATCACTTCGGCAAGGAGCTGGTCATCCGCGGCATCGCGGATATCACCGACCCCGATATTCTCATGTCCTTCGGTCGTGTCCATCTGGTCATGGCTGCTGTCGGTATGTTCTTCTTGATATCAGGCGCGGGGCTGGGCATAAAATACGGCAAGAGCAGCGCCTCACCCGCTGCGACAGGCAGCGCAGGCACTTCCCATGCTGCTGCGGCTGGTGCGCAGACTCATCACTGTTCTCACATATGGACGGCGCAATCTTTGCGCTCCTACTATCTCGGACGCTTCAGACAGATACTCATCCCGTTTTATATCGTCTATATCATATATGCCATAGTCAGGCTCGCCCTCACGCGCGGCAATATGTTCCATGATGTGCCCGCATGGCGCATCGTATTTACCTTGTTCGGCATGGATGAATATATCAGCATGACCGGGACGCGCACCTTCTCGCTTGGTATAGGCGAGTGGTTCCTCGGCGCACTGGTGCTCATGTATCTCGTCTTTCCGCTGATCTATACCTGTATGAAAAAATATCCGATCCCTTCTATGGTGATCGGACTTATATACTATATCGCTGTCGTGCTGACCTATGAGCAGCTGCGGGCTCTGCTGCCCGGCACCATCGGCTCGCATTACGCATCGGTTCCGTGGTATATGGATATCTTCATCAAGATATGCGAGTTCTCTCTCGGAGTTTTTGTCGGTATCTATATGGATCGAATCGCGGGATATCCGTGGCTGATTGCGGTCGGACTGATGATCTTCCTGCCCGTGCATCCGTCATTTGCCAACACGGCGCTGATATTTGCCATATTTCTCATCGGGCTCGAGGCGGAAGTCCGTTTCATCCGGGTACGGATGCAGCAGACACAAGCCCAGCATGGAAATGCAGCCGATTCTGAGATCGTCGCTGAGTCCGAAGACACCTACCCATCCTGCCAGCCCGCCGGCATCTCGGAGACATCAGACAGTCATGCCTCAGACGATGCTCCGTGCAGGCCGTCCTTATGTTGCGCCTTCACGGCGGTCATCTCCCGCATCGCCGGTATCAGCTACTATGTATATCTCGTGCACCATATCATCATATATGCCTTCGGCGACTTGCTCGCCGGAAGGATCGTCCTCGGGCGAAAGCTCGTCGTGCTGCTCTTTGTCGCGGAGATAGCTCTCATGACCGTCTGCGCGGCTCTGCTCAGACGCGTCTCCCGGCGTGTATCATCGAAACTGTCCTGAGACCCGGACCTGTCGATATCCGGGGGCGTCTCACAGCCCTACTTCCGTAACCAAGCATTTTCCCAGCACTTCCGCTGGCGGATTGCACGGATTTGCAACGGAATTTGCTGCTTTACAGCGC
>CAVJQN010000076.1:0-1263 GCA_963651635.1 Agathobacter sp. | reverse complement strand
ACTGTCCTGAGACCCGGACATATCGATATCCGTGGCTGTCCTGTTCCTGAGCTTATCCGATGTCTGTCTTTCGCATATGATGCAGCTCACAGGATGTATCAAATCAAGCACATTTATATACATCTTCTGGGGCGTGCATCGTCATAAATACTATCTCGCACCCCTATAACAAAGCAGTGCTAAGGATTTGCAACGGAATTTGCTGCTTTACAGCGCAGATCCGGCGGATTTTACACCACCTCCGGCTCTGCCGACCCGAAGAAATGCTCCTCCAGCATCATGCACAGGCAGTGGTATACCGGCAGGTGAAGCTCCTGTATCTTATAGGTCTCGGTCTCGGGAACCTTGATTGCGACATCCGCGCGCTCCGCCAGCTCGCCGCCTCCCGCACCGGTCAGCCCGATGACCTTGAGACCGAGCGCCTTTGCCGTGATCACGGCATTCATCACATTGCGGCTGTTGCCCGATGTGGATATTCCCAGAAATACATCGCCGCCTCTGGCATATCCCAGCAGCTGCTGAGCGAAGACACCGTAGCCGTCCACATCATTGATATATGCCGTAGACAGCGCCTCGTGCGCCACCAGCGGGATAGCTGTCAGTCCGCACTCCAGATTTTTCGCCAGCTGCGCACCTCTGGCGGGATCCTGCTCTATGAGCCGCTGCGCCAGCTGCGTCGGTACAGGTCGCGGGATCCGAAACCTTTTCATCAGCTCCCCCGCGATATGCTCGCTGTCCGATGCCGAGCCGCCGTTGCCCGCGATGAGGAGCTTGCCGTCATGCTCGTAGCAGTCCTTCAATATCTCATATGCCCGCATGATCTGCTCTCTGACAGCCTCCAGAGACGGGTATCTCGCCGTCAGGTCTTCCACATATGCATATACTCTTTCGTCTGCCATATCAGTCCTGTGCCCTTTTTCTTTCTTCCCACAGCTCCGGCGTATAATGTATCACTCTCGTGCCGCCGTTCTCAAACCTGAACGGGATATACATCAGATCTCCCATCGCCTCCATGACTGCGTCACGGTAGTCCTGCGGAACATAGAATATCAAAAATCCGCCTCCGCCCGCGCCCAGCAGCTTGCCGCCTGTCGCTCCCGCCCTGATGGCCGTCTCATACAGCTCGTCTATACCAGATGTGGATACCGCGCGCCCCGTCTGCTTCTTCAGCTGCCATGTATGATCGAGCAGCCGTCCGAATTCATCCAGATCGGCATGTCTGTCCGTCAGTATCCGTTCAGCCTCCCCTACCATCTCCTGCAT
>CAVJQN010000075.1:0-3221 GCA_963651635.1 Agathobacter sp. | reverse complement strand
GCGAGCAGATGACCATCATCGTGCCGCTCTCACAGCCTATCTCGGCGGTATCGCACGCCCATGTATTGCTGTTGCCGAGTGTGGATGCATTGGTCAGCTGTGCGTCCTCTGCTTCAAATTTCGTTCCCTTTATATGAACTCCGCGCGTGATATCCGATATGGAAAAGCACGAGAGCGACCATCCGTCCATACGCGGTATACGCACGGTCGTATCCGCAAATATCGTGATTCTGCTATCTTTCCCCAGTATCCTCGCGGTGCATCCCTGACGCGCCGCAAGCACGCCCGACATGATATTGCCGTAGGTATGATCAAGCCGTCCGCCCAGACCGCAGCAGATATCTATGTCCGTGATATCATGCTCCAGTGCATATTTGACTGCCAGCATGGTATCGGTATCGTCCTTGTCGCTGATATACGTGAGCACGACCGGTGCCGCATCCTGCGACGGCACGGCGTCAGACGAGTCATAGTCTCCCAGTATCACATCAGCCGTGATACCTGCCTGCACGGCATACTGATATCCCCGGTCACAGGCGATGGTCAGATCATAGTCTTCGCGGCATTCGTCAGGTATATAATATTCACCGCCTGATATGATAAGACATCTGCGCCTCATATCTCATATCTCCCGTCTGTCATCGAGCAGCTCCGCCTCATCGTCTACACGGTCATCCGTCATATGATGCGGATAGTATACCTCGGGTGCCTTAGTCCTCCTGCCCGTGAAGCGGTTCTTGATAGCTGCCGGAAGTTTTCCCACATGCTTTACATATCCCAGTGCCTTCATCACCTCTCCTGATGACTTGAGCAGCTCATCCGTCATCTTAGCGTGCTTGGGATAATATCCGCGCTCATAGCTGTCCATGACGATCTCATAGCGCCTTCTCGCCTTTTCCACGGCATCGTCCCATGATACATAGATATCGCGTGCCGCGCCCTCTCCTACCGTCCTGATGAGCTCGGGATGGCGGCAGAGCTGATAGAGCTTTATCGCCAGCGATGCGGATGTCTCCGATACCAGAAAGCCGTTTACTCCGTCGGTCACGCCCTCAGAGGCGCAGCTGTCCTTTATCATGACAGTGGGCAGCGAGCTGGCTGCCGCCTCGCGTACCACGAGCCCGTTTGTATCATATGTGGACGGGAACAGGAACAGATCCGCGCGTGCATACCACCCGCGCAGCAGCTCCCTGTCTCTGATCGCTCCCGTGAATATGCATTTTCCTCCCAGTCCCGCATCTACGGCATACTGCTTTATCGCCTCCGCGTCCAGACCCGTGCCGATAAATACCATACGGAAGTCCATACCCACGGAGTTCAGCCCCTCCAGCGCGTCCAGTATGATTTTTTCTCCCTTATACCACATCTGCCGGCCCACAAAAAGAAAGACCGGCACGCCCTCCGGCAGATCATAGCCATGCACCGCTCTGGCGATCACATCGTCCGACACACGTCCCAGCGGCATATCGACGCCATTTTCCATGACATGGATATCGCCCTTGTAGCCGAGTGATTTCAGGTTGTCTCCAGCGCCCCTGCTGACTGTCCATACCTCATCGCAGGCGCTGATATTGTCCACCATCACCCTGACCGCGCTGTGCGTCACGCTCTTGAGCTTGACGATCTTGCGGATATCCACGTCATACTTCGTATGATATGTCATGATGAGCGGCGCATTGACCACGGTATCACGCATGGCTCTCGCCAGAAAGAGGGTCGTAGCCGGGCAGTGGCAGTGCATGATGCCGATATCCTTTCTCGCCAGTGTATCCGCGATCTTCGGGGAAAAGGGCATACCGAGAGTAAAGCCTGTCATACTCCTCGCGTCCAGACTGCGATATCTGAGCACATCAAAGTCATATACGGAATCGTTCTTGTCCGGATTGTCCGGGCAGATGACCATGACGTCCTCGCCCTTGCCATGCAGCACCTGCGCATAGTTCTTTATAGTATTGGCAACGCCGTCTATAAGCGGCGGAAATGAATCATTCAAAAGGCATATCGTCTTGTCCACGTCGGTCTCCTTTTCGCGTAATTATACCTAATTTTAAGAGTTTTGACAGCCTTTATACAAGCATTTCCGGTCAGTATCCGCTATATTAAAACCCGTCAGCGTATGCAGGCGGCACCATGTCATAAAGGCTGCCGTGCATGCAGAACACTATACAGGCTGTCTGCGCGCAGATGTCGCGCGGCGCCGTCAGTATCAGGAGGAAAGGTAATATGAAAAGAAATATGCAGCTAAAGTATGCGGCACTTATGTGCTCAGGCGCTCTGATGCTCGGACTTACGGCATGCTCATCGGGCACGGCGAAGGAAACTACCGCAGCTCCGACCACGGCTCAGGTCACCGAAACCGCAGCCGCCGAGTCGTCCGCACAGGAGACCTCAGAGTCAGAGACATCCGAATCGGAGTCTGCATCCGCAGCTGAGGCGGAGTCTGTGGCACGTGAGGCGCTGCGCGGCACGGATCCCATCACGGTCAAGCCTCTCGACAGCTATCCCGCTATCGACGGCAGTCTGGAGGAGTGCGAATTTCCGGCGAGCTTCGATCCCGCCAAGGATATAGTCAAGGACGGCGATACATACAAGCTCACCTACACGGGCTACGGTGAGGAGCTCTTTGATCTGGTGGATATGTTCCTGCTCCAGAAGGGCGATACAATCGTGATCGGCGGCGAGGACGTGCTCATCGATAGCATTGAAAATCCCGATGGTAAATATCTCATCAACGGCGGTCTCGATGAGGGCGGATACGATCTCGTGACCGATGAGAATACGACCTTCTATGTCCGCGGCTATGACGACATGACCACCTATACCACGCTCGGCAGCTATACGCTCCCGATTGCTAAGGACTGCGTGATCACGGACAATTCCGACCTCGACAATCAGGGCAAGATACTCACCGTAGATGAGCTGATGAAGGATGACAGCAGCGCGGAGTATCTGTGCTACAATACCGTCATTACTCTCAAGGGCGGTGAGGTAGCAGGCATCACTAGAAATTACAGACCGTGATATTCGTAAGCCGTGATGTGCTGCTGAAGTGCTAAACGCAAGGTGTTTTGTTGCCGTTACAAAAAAGCACTCCCGCACCATCATACAAATATTCTAATGAAACGACCGCACGGAAGGACGATATCCTCACGTGCGGTCGTTATTTATACATATGATGATACTAGGGTCAAAAGGTTCAAAACTCCAACGAGAGCTTACCC
>CAVJQN010000074.1:0-2683 GCA_963651635.1 Agathobacter sp. | reverse complement strand
CCATGAGAGCGGCGGACTTCCTGCTGGATATAGGCCCGGGAGCGGGAGAGCACGGCGGAGAGGTTGTGGCATACGGCACGGTGGACGATGTGATCGCCTGCCCGCAGTCCATAACGGGACAGTACCTCTCGGGGAAGCTCGCGGTGCCCGTACCGAAGAAGCGCAGGAAGCCTACGGGATGGCTTACGGTACGCGGAGCGCGTGAGAACAATCTCAAAAATATAGATGTGGAGTTCCCTCTGGGAGTATTTACCTGCGTCACGGGAGTATCGGGCTCGGGCAAGTCGTCTCTGGTCAATGAGATACTGAGCAAGTCGCTGGCACGCACGCTCAACCGTGCGCATGCGGTGGCGGGAGAGCATGACGGCATAGACGGGACAGAGCAGCTCGACAAGGTCATCACGATAGATCAGTCGCCGATAGGCAAGACGCCGCGCTCCAATCCTGCCACATATACGGGAGTATTTGACCTGATAAGGGATCTCTTTGCTTCTACGGCGGATGCAAAGGCGAGAGGCTACAGCAAGGGGCGCTTCAGCTTTAATGTAAAGGGCGGACGATGCGAGTCCTGCTCCGGCGACGGCATAGTCAAGATAGAGATGCATTTCCTGCCGGATGTATATGTCCCCTGCGAGGTATGCCACGGAAAGAGATACAATCGCGAGACGCTGGAGGTCAGATACAAGGGCAAGTCGATATATGATGTGCTGAACATGACTATCGAGGAGGCGTGCGACTTTTTTAAGAACATACCCAAGATCAACCGCATGATACAGACCATGAACGATGTCGGTCTGGGATATGTGAGACTGGGTCAGCCGTCCACTCAGCTGAGCGGAGGTGAGGCGCAGCGGGTGAAGCTGGCATCCGAACTGCACAGAAGATCTACAGGCAGGACGATATATATTCTCGATGAACCCACCACAGGACTGCATTTTGCCGATGTGCACAAGCTCGTGGACATATTGCACAGGCTGAGCGACGGAGGCAATACGGTCGTCGTGATAGAACACAATCTGGATGTCATAAAGACGGCGGACTATATCATAGACATGGGACCGGACGGCGGCGACCGGGGAGGAACGGTGATAGCGAAGGGCACGCCGGAGCAGGTCGCGAGGGTGAAGAAGAGCTATACCGGGGCATATATCAAGAGGATGCTGAGCACAAAATGAGCAGATACAGGATAGCGCGTATCGGTCTGCATATGTGGGAGGAGCCGTGCATATCGGGCAGCAGGGGCTCGGGAACCATATTCTTCTCCGGATGTCCGCTCAGATGTGTATACTGCCAGAATCGCAGGGTATCACGGGGAGAGGTCGGGAGATATATGAACTCCGGCGCGCTGATAGACGCGATGCTCTCGCTGCAGGAGCAGGGCGCACACAATATCAATCTCGTGACGCCGGACTACTGGATGCCGTCGCTGAGGTCAGACATAGCGGCGGCGCGGGATATGGGACTGACGATACCCGTGCTGCTGAATATAGGAGGCTGGGAGTCTGCCGCGTCGCTGAGGCATTTTGACGGACTTGCCGATATATATCTTACAGACTTCAAATATTGGGATGATGATGCGGCATGGAGATATTCACGGGCAAAAAACTATAAAAGTATCGCTATGGCAGCACTGGCCGAGATGCACAGACAGCAGCCGGCATGCGTATTTGACGATGACGGGATGATGAGATCGGGCATCATAGTCAGGCACCTCCTGCTCCCGGGGCATCGAAGAGACGCGCAGGAGATAGTGAAGTATCTTTATGAGACATATGGCGATGATATCTATATCAGCCTGATGAGCCAGTACACGCCGCTGGATATCCCGCAGGAGTATGCGGAGCTCGACAGGAAAGTCACGAGGCGTGAGTACGAGTCGCTGGTGGACTACGCGCTGAAGCTGGGAGTGAAAAACTGCTTCATACAGGAGGGCGATGTCGCAAAGGAGAGCTTTATACCGGATTTTGACGCTGACTCTCCAAATGACGCTTCATATGACACAAATGACACGGCAGCTCAAATTTTGCCTTGACAAGCAGATTTTATTTTTATATATTGAGTAGGCGCTTTGCGGGAAGGGGTGTTAGCTCAGCTGGGAGAGCATCTGTCCTACAAACAGAGGGTCATAGGTTCGAACCCTATACGCCCCATCTTTTTTCAAAGCACTGCATGCACCGACTGTAAGGTCGGGAACATATGGCGGAATAGCTCAGCTGGCTAGAGCACGCGGTTCATACCCGCGGTGTCGAGAGTTCAAATCTCCCTTCCGCTACGAAAGAGGATCCGAGCCGAAAGGCTCGGGTTTTTGTTGCCCGGATAATCTTTATTATCTTGATTTTTGCTTATTGTCTGAACAGATTCGTCGGACCGAAATCATTGAGGTCGTCATCGAGAGCCTGCACGGCTTTGTCTATATCACCGGCCTCCAGATAATCGAGAATCAGCTGATGATTTTTGGTATCCAGCGGGGGGATGGACTCGTCCCAGCGATCCCAGTAGAGCTGGGCATAGCCCCGGCGAAGTATGGTAAGGATCCGGCGAAGCTCCTGATAAGCATAGTGATTTTGAGAATAAAGGATAAGCTGCAGATGAAACTCCGCGACACTCTCCCAGTGACGGAACATATCATATGAGTCCGAGCAGCGCCGGTTGAGCTCTCTGAGGCGCTCAATCTGCTTTGATG
>CAVJQN010000073.1:13406-15823 GCA_963651635.1 Agathobacter sp. | reverse complement strand
GGTTATCTCACCATCCAGTATACACTTTTCTCTTTCCATTCGCTCGTGCTCCCTGTTCTGTTCTGTAATTTCGAGCAATTCCATCAGTTCGGCTCTTATTTTGGGCAGGTCTGCAACAAGCTCTTCATATGTCTTTGCATCGTTCATTTTGTTCACCACAGCCTTATTTAGGTATCTCAGCAGTCTTTCATGCAAACATCATTTCAATTTCATATTGCTCGCGCTCCCTCAAAAGAGCTAGATAGCGCTTGTACTTTTCTCATCAGTGGTCAGACAATAACATCATCCTTCACAAGCGTAAACTTTTCAGGCAGATAAAGATAATCTTCCCAAGCCTCATCATGCCAGTTTTTGCGCATCAGTCTGCCTCTATCAGCTCATGCTCTGACATATTGCGTCCGGCTTTAATGTCCGCTATGGCTCTGTTCAATCTGTCCATGTTCTGAGCACTATAAAACGGGTCTGCCACGATTTCAAACGGTATGCGCCTATCCTGTGTTACTTTTTTTGCAAAAAGCGTATATGCAGCGGTCGGTGTCAGCCCCATTTCCTTGCAGGTCGTTTCCATGTCCTTTTTCAAATCCGCGTCCATGCGGAAATTCACCATTGTTTGTGCCATGTTTAACACCTCCCGCAAACATAATATCATTGTCGCATCATTCCGTAAAGCAATTTCTTTCATTTGACATACAAGCCCACAAAAAGCACTAGGTTTCCTACCCCTCCGGCTTGAAGAACTCGATAATCTCATGTATCGCCATATCCATGCACTTGGGATCGGAAAATCTGTGATCCGCATTTTCCACAGGTATCAGCTCTATCACATTTTTCTCGGCAAATGCCTCCGAGACTTCTATCGGCACGGTCTCATCCTTCGTCCCGTGCAGGATAAGCAGATCATCCGCATAGTCGATATAGTCATATCCTGAGATATCGCACTCCCTGATCTCGTCTATGAACTCACGGTCGAGCCTGATGATACGGTCGTGCCCGCGCTTTACATCCTTGCCTCTGGCCAGCTGCGTCCACTCCTCTTCTGTAAAATCGCGTGTCAGAGACTCATATATGTTGATAGCAGGGCATCTGAGCGCGATCCTGTGAAAAGGCTCGCCCCGCTCTGCCAGATATTTCAGCGTCAGATAGGCCCCCAGACTGGACGAGTAGTTAAACAGCTCCTGCGCATGAAGCGTCTGCGACGCATAGGCACATACCAGCTCCAGATATGTCATGCAGTCCTCCAGTCTGAGCCTGTTGCGTGCATCCGTGCCGTGGCACGGCCAGTCGAAAGCAATTACTGTAAATTTCCTGTTGTGGGATATGATCCGCTCGGCGAACTTGGCGATTGCCTTGTTGTCCTTATTGCCCCCGAAGCCGTATGTCGCGATGACAGCATATCCCGCGTCTCTTGCATCACCCGCGGTATAGAGCTTGCAGCGGACACTGCATCCGCGCTCGTTGATATCAAAGTACTTTTCGTTCATAGTCCCTTTACCTGACAAAGTCCGCACATGCGACCGGTACCCCGATGTATGTGCGGACTTTGAAAATCATAAGCTTATGTCACCTTGCGTGACTGCTGTGGCTCTTGTTTAGCCTTTATTTGCTTCAATTGATACCGGATTGCTCCGCGCTTCGCGCTCCCGCAATCCTCAAAACATTCGTAATCCGCACATTTTTCTGCGAAAAATGGCTGCTTACTCATGTTTTGGACGGGTCTCAAGGTCAAACCTCCTCATGCAAGCGAGCTTGCATCGGAGGTTATGACCTTTTGACCCTGTATTACTCCAAATCCATATCAGCGAACTTTGCGGAAAGCTCGTCGATAGTGCCTGCCTCCTTGAGCTTTGCGATAGATGCATTGATCTTGTCAAGCAGCTCAGTGTTGCCCTTCTGAACGGCGATAGCATACTCCTCTGATGCAAATGCCTCGTCATCCTCGACGATCTTGAGACCCTCGTTGTTCTTGATATACTGATTAGCAGTTGCGGAGTCGATAACCACTACATCGCACTTTCCGTTTACAAGCTCCAGAACGGCCTCTGTGCCCTTCTTGAATGCCTCGTACTCATAGCCCATCTCCTGAACTGCTGTCTCACCTGTATATCCCTGGATGACAGTGATCTTCTTGCCCTCCATATCGGAAGCCTTGGCGATATCAGAATCCTCCTTGACGATCATGACCTGCTTTGCCACATAGTAGGGCTCTGAGAAGTCAACCGCTTCCTTGCGCTCCTCAGTTACGGTCATGCCTGCCACTACCGCGTCGATCTGTCCGCCTGTCAGAGCTACGAGCAGAGAATCAAACTCCATGTTGTTGACCTTGACCGTCGCGCCGTTGTCCTGCGCGATCAGGTTGATCATCTGCATATCGATGCCTGTGTAGCCGTCTACAGACTCAGAATCATCAGCCTCTGCAG
>CAVJQN010000073.1:11181-13396 GCA_963651635.1 Agathobacter sp. | reverse complement strand
CTGCAGGGATCTCAAAGGGAGGGAACTCGGCATTCGTACCGATCGTCCATACTGCTGCCTCGGCAGCAGCCGCATCGGCCGCTGTCGTCTCTGCCTCTGCCGCAGTTGTCTCCGCCTCAGCTGCCGTTGTTTCTGCTGCTGTTGTCTCTGCTGCTGCTGTTGTCTCTGCTGCTGCCGTCGTCTCCGTCTTCGTAGATGAAGAACCGCAGGCTGTCAGTGCAGATACTGCCATCATGCCTGCCAGCACCATCGCTGCAAATTTCTTGATACTCTTTTTCATAATCTTTCTCCTCCGTTGCTTTTGAAGCTATATACAGCATCGGCACCCGCACTATGCGAGACCGCTATGCCCAATGCACTGTTTTAACACAATTTACGTTTTTGTCAACTACAGCACCTTGCTCAGAAACTGCCTTGTACGCTCGCTCTTGGGAGCGGCGAAGACCTCCTTGGGCACTCCGCTCTCCGCTACCACACCGTCATCGATGAACAGCAGCCTCGTGCCTACCTCTCTGGCAAAGCCCATCTCATGCGTCACCACGACCATCGTCATGCCCTGCTCGGCAAGGCTCCTCATGACATCGAGCACCTCTCCGACCATCTCCGGGTCGAGTGCGGATGTCGGCTCGTCGAAAAGCATGATCTCCGGATCCATCTCCAGCGCTCTGGCTATGGCTACACGCTGCTTCTGCCCGCCCGAGAGCGCCGCCGGATAGTCGTCCGCCCTGTCTCCCAGACCTACGCGCCTGAGCAGCTCCAGTCCCTTTTCACGTGCCTGCTCCTCGGTCATCTTCTTCAGCTTGACCGGCGCCAGCGTGATATTCTCCATCACCGTCAGATGCGGAAACAGGTTGAACTGCTGAAATACCATGCCCATCTTCTGGCGTACCTTATTGACATCCACTCCCGGCTCGTTGATCTTCTCACCGTCGATGATGATATCGCCCTGTGTCGGCTCCTCCAGGAGATTCAGGCAGCGCAGAAATGTGCTCTTGCCCGATCCCGACGGACCGATGACCACAACCACTTCGCCCTTGTCGATATGCTCATCGACACCGCACAGCACCTCTTTGTCTCCGAACTTTTTATGAAGATTTTTAACCTGTATCATCGCCATATCGCCGATCACCTCATCTCCGACTTTCTCAGTCTCTCCTCACATTTGCCCAGAGCCAGTGTCAGGATCTTTACCAGAACGAAATATATGACTGCCGTACCGATGAGCGGCATGAACGGCTTATATGTAGCAGACTTGATGAAGTCGCCTGCCTTCTGGATATCCACGAGTCCGACATAGCCGACTATCGCGGTTTCCTTGATCAGTGTGATGAACTCGTTGCCCATAGCGGGGAAGATATTTTTAACTGCCTGCGGGATGACTATATAAGTCATGGTCTGGCTCGCGGACAGTCCCAGCGAGCGCCCCGCCTCCGTCTGTCCCTTATCTATGGACATGATGCCTGCGCGGATGATCTCGGAGACATATGCACCTGAGTTGATGCCGAATGCTATCGAGACTATGATCCATTTCGGCCAGTCGATCGTGGCAAATACCACAAAGTAGATGATCATCAGCTGCGTGACCGACGGCGTGCCTCGTATCACATCGGTATATATCTTGCCGATCCGATTGAGTATCCTGTTCTTTGAAAGATTGCACATCGCAATCAGAAATCCGATGATCATACCCAGCAGCGCCGCAAGTATAGAAACCTTGATCGTCACGCCAAGACCGTCCACAAACATCAGATATCTGTCTTTTTTGATAAAGCACTGATAAAAATCAGCGACTATCTTACTCCACCACTCGCTCACGACCTACCTCACTGCCTTTGCAATCCCGCTGTCCGAAACCTGCCGTCTTCTGCGGAACTGCCGTTTGAATGTCTAACCTTCAGGATCTCGTTTCGCGGTATTATAACATGCATTGCATAAAAATACATCATTTTTATGTATTTTATTCAAGTATTAGTCAACAAATATGCATTTACAGGCAATGTGATTGATGTACAGTATGCATAAACAGTCACGCGTCAGCGCATGGCAGACGCTGTTCCGTAGCATGCCCCGAAAATGGATCGGTCAAGGCATTTTCCGCAAAATTCAAAAACTGCCGTTCGTCCGGCATAGACAAACGGCAGCCTGTTTACCATTTTACTGCTTACTCCACAGCCGCGTTCTTTACCTTATTTATCGCTGCTGTCACAGCCGGCAC
>CAVJQN010000073.1:0-11127 GCA_963651635.1 Agathobacter sp. | reverse complement strand
ACTGCATACTGTTTACTCCACAGCCGCGTTCTTTACCTTATTTATCGCTGCTGTCACAGCCGGCACGCTCAGTATGGCAAATGTGATCACGGCCTCCGCCCCGATATAGATGATATTATATACGGCCGAGTAGGGTGCTGCGCCCCAGCCCTCCCATGCGTACTCACCGAAGAATATCCATCCCGAGAGGAATGAGCAGAGCCATCTGCCCGCGCAACCTGCCAGATAGCCGAGCTTCAAGCCGTTCTTTTTAGCCGAGAACAGCCCGGCGCACAGACCAAGTACCGCAAAGGCGCCATAGTCCAGCACTACCTGCACGGGTGTCAGGAAATACGGCTCCATGATGAACTGGAGCAGTCCGTATGCCGCTCCTGCGCAGAGTCCTGCCACCGGTCCGAAGAAATATCCCGGCAGCGCGCCGAAGAGCATGGAACACAGCGTAAGCGACCCTCCCGTCGGAAAGCTGAACAGCTTGATCATGCTGGTGACAGTCGCCAGAGCTACGCACATGGCGCTGTAGACAAGTACCTTGACACTTTTTGACATAAAAATACCTCCTTTGATATAGGAGGGGGATACGTGCGATGCACTGCAGTGATATATCTGCAGTTAAATGCTTCCTTCCGCCGGCATTATCCGGTTCAAGTGATAAGGGTCGACCGAGCCATACACCCGGTTTTCTCAGCATTCGCTCCCCCAGCAATTTGGTTATTTACAGTATATACAAAAGTTTCATTTTGTCTACGTCAAATTTCGCAGCTGCATCACCGCTGAATCACCGCTACATCAGCGGCGCGAACAGTCTGAAGAATACCTGCATCAGACGCTTTCCTCTGCCCATTCCTGCACCGTAGTCCTGCGTCACCTCACGCGACTGCGACATCATCTGTTCAAGATCCCGGCGGGTATCCTCGACCGCCCGGCAGTTCATATATACGCACCCGTTTTCAAACTGATGATAGAAGCTGCGGTAGTCCAGATTGACCGTCCCGCAGGTCGCGACCAGATCGTCGGCCACGCAGAGCTTGCAATGTGAAAATCCCGGCGTCCACTCATATATGCGCACCCCGCTCCTGACCAGCTTGGCATAGTAGGAGCGCGTCGCGTTATATACGAGCTTTTTGTCGGGGATGCCCGGCGTGACTATCCGCACATCGACTCCCCGCTTGGCCGCTATGCAAAGCTCATGCGCCATCTCGTCCGTGATGATGAGATAAGGCGTTGCAAACCAGCAGTACTGCGTCGCCTTGTCTATGATTGTGACATAGACTTCCTCGCCGATATGCTCGCGCACCAGCGGACTGTCCGCATACGGCTGCACGAACGCATCCTCCGCCGCCTCATGCTGTATCTGCGGCATGAACCTGTCAAAGTCCTCCGGGCTGTCCGTCTCGTCCCTTTGATAACGGTTCTTGACCGCGTTCCAGTTCTCCAGAAATGTCGCCGTCATGCTGCGTACTGCCTGACCGTGCAGCCTTACTCCTGCATCCTTCCACTGTCCGTAGGGCTGAGTCACATTAAAATACTCATTGGCCAGATTGTAGCCTCCGGTGAAGCCGGTATGCCCGTCTATGACACATATCTTGCGATGGTCACGGTTGTTGAGAAAGATATTCAGACCGGGCAGAAACGGATTGAAAAAGCGGCATTTGATACCTTTTGATGTCAGCCTGTTCCTGAAATCACGATTGTTGACGAAGAATATCGAACCGATGTCATCATAGAATACACGCACCTCTACGCCCGCGGCTACCCGCTCCGCCAGTATCTCCTCGATGTCGTGCCATGTCTCCTTGTCCTCTATGGCATAGTACTCCATGAAGATAAATGACTGCGCGCCCCGCAGAGCGTCCTTCTGTGCTTCAAGGCACTTAGCCGCCGACGCGTAGTATTCGATGTCCGTATTCTGATAGACAGGATATCCGCTGCTGTGCTCGATATAGTGGGCGATATTGTGCAAATGCCTGCTGATTGTGCCAAGCCTGGCTGCGGCAGCATCGGTATCGAACCCCGCCTGTCCCTCCTTCAGCCTCGGCAGGAGCATCGCGTCTATATCCTCATATCGCCTGCGCATCCTCTTCGTAGATAGATTGAGACCCGCGAGCAGGAAGAGACCGATACCGACCACAGGCAGCGCCATGATAAGTATGATCCACGGCAGCTTCGTGCTGGAGGCGCTGTCACTGCTGTATATGACCAGTGCCAGCACCAGAGCGGCGATTGTGATGAGCCTTGTCATCCACTCCACCGCAAAGGTCAGATGGTTTATCTGGCGCGTCAGAAGCAGTATCTCAAGCAAGATGATGACCGTCGTGAAGAGAAATCTCCCCACGCCGGTCTTCACGTCTGCCTTTTTTTCAACTGTGTTCATCCTTGATTTCAAGCTGTATCCTTATTAAGGTGCTCGCATGACATTGGAACTCGCTGCTTGCGGTTCGCCGTCTCCGCGCTGCCTTCGCGCTCTGCCCTTTGTGTCAGCTGAACTTCACCACATCCTCAAAGCGTCGCTTGGGCACATAGTAGTTGCGGTCGTCGTCCACCCAGTACTTGAACTCGTCGTCCTTCATCTCCACGAGCGTGCTCGTGCATCCGGGGCGGCCTATGGCTATCACAAGGCTCACCGACTGCTCATCAGGAATCTCGAGTAATGTCTGTATCTCGCTCCTGATGACATTGCGCATGATGCAGCTTCCGAAGCCCTTTTCGTACAATGATGTCACTATGGCATGTGCCGCAATGCCCACGTCGATGTCAGCCGTACCGGGTGCGCAGGTCTCGCATATCACGATAAATGCGGTCGGCTCCTCATCCTTGTGCGGCTTGCCTATCTCGGGAGGCAGCGCCCCCGCAAATCTGACAAGAGACTGCATCTGCGCTGCCTTCTCTGCTGATGATACCGCATAGTAGCGCAGAGGCTGCTTGTTGCTCGCGCTGGCGGATATCCTCGCATTTTCCAGAGCATATCTCAGCACGTCCTCCGGCACAGGCTCCTGCTTAAATCTCCTGAATGTCCTGCATCCGAGCTGTATCTCATGCATATTCATCGCCACATCCTCCTGTCTTTTTATTTCCGCGTTTTAATAGTTCTCGTCGCCCCTGTCGATGTTGATCCTGCAAACATACTTTGTATCGATCTCCAGCATCAGCCTCTCTACCTGCTCCTTCAGCCGTTCAGCCTGCTCACGCGTATACCGGTACGGAACCATCAGATCAAAGCTGATCGGATGATGCGCCCCGAATCTGACCTGAAGATCATGAAAGCCCGCCTCGGGATCCAGTATATCCAGCACCTGCGTCAGCTTGTTTCGTATCTCAAGCACCCTCGCGTCGTCCATCTCCGTCGGATCCACATGCACTACCAGATCTACCCCGTGCTGCTCCTTCACCGCCTTTTCTATATGATCCGCCAGATGGTGCGACTCCACCAGCGACAGACTCTGCGGCACCTCTATATGGAGCGATCCCATATATCTGCCCGGGCCGTATCCGTGCAGGATGATGTCGTGCACCGACACCACCCCGTCAAAGCCCGTCACTGTGGTCTTGATCTTCTCTATCAGTCCCTGATCCGCCCTGTCTCCCAGCAGCATGCTCACAGAGTCACGCATGATGCCGACGCCGCTCCAGAGAACTATGCATGAGATCAGGATGCCTATATATCCGTCGATGTTGATCCCCCGGATCTGATATATCCCGACGGACACCAGTGTGGCGCTCGATGCAAATACATCCATGAGCGAGTCAGTAGCCGTCGCCGCTATCGTCCTGTTCTGCGTCTTTGCCGCGAGGTGTCTGTTAAATACAAACAGTCCCAGCTTTATCAGAATGGATATCACCAGCAGCGCGACCGATACCGCATGGACGCGCAGCGGCTGCGGCTCGCGGATATTTTCATACGATGTCCTCAGAAAGTCGATCCCGACATTGAATATCAGGACGGCTATGACCAGTGTCGCTATATACTCCATCCTGCCGTAGCCGAACGGATGCGATCTGTCGGTCGGCTTGTCGGATATCCGCGCCGCAGCCAGCGCTATCACCGAGGATGCCGCGTCCGACATATTGTTGAACGCGTCTGCGGTCACGGCAGTCGAGCGGCTCGCCAGACCGACTCCCAGCTTTGTGGCAGATAAAAGGACATTGCAGACAATGCCTGCAACGCCTGACAGTATACCGTATTCTGTTCTCGTCCTTACGGAGTTTTCCGTGTCCATCGTCTCTGTATGCTCCGAATTGCCTGTTTTCTGTGCTGTATATCCTGCATCCTCCGGCTACTCCTCCGGCATCTCCTCCAGCAGCACATATACCCGCTGACGCACATCCTCAAACTCCGTATCCAGCGAATATGCCAGCTCCGTGAAAAGCAGCCTCTCGGCGGTATGCAGATATCTGTCGGTCATGCTGGTGACGGTCTTGCCCGCCCTGAGCCTTGCGGCTCTGACCATATACAGTGTCTTTACGAGCCCCATCATCTCCTGAGCCTCGTTTTTGTTGATCACGGCGGTTATATAAGGCTCTCCCTTCTTGCCCTCCGGTAGGCTGAGCCTCTCTGTCTGCGCCGCGTGCTCGATGAGCACCTGCGCCTCGCCGCTGCTTAACGCACTGTGAAACTTGTCCTCGGCGCCCTCCACCGCTACATAGAGCATGCCGTTCTTATTCTCCGAGGAGGAGAGCATGTAGTAGAGCTTGTCATTGCCCTTGGGTGCAAATGAAGGTACCAATATGTCCTTGATCTTGCAAAGTCCGCGGCTCCCGTATATCACAATATCGCCTATATTCAGCATCATTCCTCCTTTGCCATGCTTTGCGTCCGTATGCTTTCTCATGATTGTATGTATATTCATACTTTATCACATTTTTCACAAAAAAGCGCAGGTAAACATCCACAAGGATAGCGATGCTCTCTATAGGCGATATTGCCCGAGCGTCCGGCTATTTGACTACGAAGTTCACTATCTTGCCGGGCACGTATATCTCCTTGACGAGCGTCTTGCCCTCGATAAATGACGCAACGTTTTTGTTGGTCTTCGCCGTCTCCAGCACCTGCTCTTTGTCTGCGTCCGCGGGGATGGTCACGGTGCCGCGCAGCTTGCCGTTGACCTGCACGCCGACCTCTATCGTCTCATCGATGGTCTTCGCCTCGTCATGCTCGGGCCACTCGGCTACGGTCAGAAAGTCCGTATATCCCAGCTCGTGATATATCTCCTCGGTGATATGCGGTGCGAAGGGCGAGAGCAGCTTGATAAATGTCACCAGCTGATCCCTGCCTATCCTGCCCGCCTTGTAGATATCATTGACCAGTCCCATCATAGCCGCGATGGCCGTGTTGAACTTCATATCGTCGATATCCGAGGATACCTTCTTTATGGTCTTGTGAAGCGCCGACTCCAGCTCATGCACAGTATCATCCGTCAAGATGTCGGTCATGCCCGCCACTCTGTCGAGGAAGCGCTTGCAGCCCTTGACCGATGCGTCGTTCCAAGGCGCCGCGCTGCCGTAATCTCCCATGAAGAGCACATATACTCTGAGCGTGTCCGCGCCGTACGCGTCCACGATATCCAGCGGATCTACGACATTGCCCTTGGACTTGCTCATCTTCTCGCCGTCGGAGCCGAGTATCATACCCTGCGCGCTTCTCTTTTTGTACGGCTCCGGGCACGGTACCTCTCCGATATCATAGAGGAACTGATGCCAGAATCTCGAATAGAGAAGATGCCTTGTCACATGCTCCATGCCGCCGTTGTACCAGTCCACGGGCATCCAGTACTTCAGCTTCTCCGGATCGGCAAATGCCTTGTCATTATGCGGATCGCAGTATCTCAGGAAATACCACGACGATCCCGCCCACTGCGGCATGGTATCCGTCTCGCGTCTGGCAGGTCCGCCGCACTTGGGGCAGGTACAGTTGACAAAGCTGTCTATCCGCGCCAGAGGCGACTTGCCGTCCGTCCCGGGCTCGAAGTCCTGCACATCCGGCAGTCTGAGCGGGAGCTGGTCGTAGGGAACGCCCACTACGCCGCACTTGTCGCAATGCACCAGCGGGATAGGCTCGCCCCAGTACCTCTGCCTGTTAAATGCCCAGTCCTTCATCTTGAACTGCACGCCTGCATGACCGAGACCGTGCTCCTGCAGATATTCAACCATCCGCGCGATGGAGTCCTTCTTGTTCGTCAGTCCGTTGAGGAAACCGGAGTTGACCATCTCTCCGTCGCCCGTATATGCGCACTGCTCGATATCTCCGCCCTTGATGACCTCGACGATATCTATGCCAAATGCATGCGCGAAATCCCAGTCTCTCTGGTCATGCGCCGGCACCGCCATGATCGCGCCCGTACCGTAGCCCATCATGACGTAGTCTGCGACGAATATCGGAACCTCCTTGCCCGTGATAGGATTGACCGCCGTGATGCCCTCCAGCCTCAGGCCTGTCTTGTCCTTTACGAGCTGCGTGCGCTCAAACTCCGTCTTCTTGGCACACTCCTCGCGATATGCCATGACCGCATCCATATTCGTGATCTTGGACGCGTGCTTGTCTATGATAGGATGCTCCGGCGCCATGACCATGAATGTCACGCCGTAGAGGGTGTCGGGGCGGGTCGTATATATCTCGATCTTATCCTCCTCGCCCGCGATGCTAAAGTCTACAAAGGCACCCGTGGACTTGCCTATCCAGTTGACCTCCTGCTGCTTGATCGCCTCGGGATAGTCCACATCGTCCAGCCCCTTGAGCAGCCTGTCTGCATACTTCGTGATCTTCAGATACCAGACGTCCTTGGGGAGCTGCACGACATCACTGTGGCAGATATCGCATTTGCCTCCCTGTGAGTCCTCGTTGGAGAGGACGACCTTGCAGTGCGGGCAGTAGTTGACCAGCGCCTTGTTTCTGAATACCAGTCCGTGCTCGAAGAGCTTTAGGAATATCCACTGCGTCCACTTGTAGTAGTCGGGATCTGTCGTGTCGATAACTCTCGTCCAGTCAAACGAGAAGCCGACGCTCCTTAGCTGATCGGAAAATCTCTTTATATTGGTATCCGTGATGATACGCGGATGAGTATTGGTCTTGACGGCATAGTTCTCCGTAGGCAGACCGAACGCATCAAAGCCGATAGGCAGCAGGACATTATATCCCTGCATACGGCGCTTTCTTCCGATGACCTCTATGCTGGAATATGCTTTGATATGACCGACGTGCATCCCCGCGCCGCTCGGATACGGAAATTCCACCAGTCCGTAGAACTTCGGCTTGTCGGAGAAGTCCTGCGCATGGAACAGACCCGCGTCCTCCCATGCCTTCTGCCATTTCGGCTCGATCTTCTTGAAATTGTAATTCATCCTCGTCCTGTCTCCTTTTAACCTCAACTGATCTGTTTTGACACTGTTACCAAATATAAAATCGCTTGTATGCTCTGTCAAGCCGCTACAATAATGTTGTCAGCCCTAACAGGTAAGTCTTGCTTGCGTTCGCATGCGGTTTGGGATAATGATACTAGGGGCGAAAGGTCATAACCTCCGGTGCAAGCTCGCTTGCGTAAGGAGGTTTGGCCTTGAGACCCGCCAAAGCATGAGTAAGTAGCCATTTTTCGCAGAAAAATGAGCGTATTACGAATGTTTTGCAGGGTGCTATGTGCCAGCGGCACATGTTTAGCACCGACCGGAGCGGAGCGTAGACGCGAGAGTGCGAAGCACGAAGCGATTCCGTATCATAATACGCATGAACAGGTGGCAAAATGCATTTCACACAAAGAGATGTCACGCGCCTGACCGGCATGCTCGCCGCAGCCGTGATCAGCGCACTCAATATGGTCATATTCGTCCAGGCGGGAGGTCTGTTCCCCGGCGGCATAGCCGGGCTCACCGTGCTGGTGCAGCGCTGTGCCCTGAAATACTGCGGGATCGCGCTTCCCTACTCGACCACCAATATCCTGCTGAACGCATTTCCCGTATATATAGGCTTCAGATATGTCGGCAAAAAGTTCACCTTCTTCTCGCTGCTGCTGATACTGCTGAGCAGCTTTCTCGTAGACTTCTTCGCCACTCTGGAGCCGTTCACCGACGATCTGCTGCTGATATGCGTCTTCGGAGGCATCATCAATGCTCTCGCCAACAGCATCGCCCTGCGGCAGAATGCCAGCTTCGGCGGAACTGACTTTCTCGCCATGTATATGAACAGCAGGCACGGCATGGATTCATGGAATATGGTATTCGGCATCAATACCGTGATACTGTGCATCGCCGGGTTACTGTTCGGATGGGACAAGGCGCTCTACTCGATCATCTTCCAGTTCACATCCACTCAGACTCTCAAGATCTTCTACAAGAAATACCAGCAGACGACGCTGCTGATAGTCACGAACAAGCCGGACGAGATATGCCACGAGATACGCCGCACCACCGGGCACGGCTCGACTATACTGCGCGCCGAGGGCGCATATAAGCACGATGAGCGTGATATCGTATATTCCGTGGTCAGCGCGCCTGACAAGCGCCGCGTGCTCAGTCTGGTTCACAGGCTCGACCCGACCGCCTTTATCAATGCCATGCGCACCGAGCAGGTACAGGGCAAGTTCGTGATAGAGCGGGAGGAATGATCGCGGAATTTACCTGTCCTTTATCTCCTGCATCTCCTCCATCTCCAGCGCCTTGGCGATTTTAAGTGTCTGGCGGATATTGGAGATGAGGACAAATATCAGCGGAAGCAGGACAATCGGAAAGAATATCAGCGGATTTGCAGCCAGCCTGACGAGCTTTCCTAAAAGCAATGATGACCATACGACCCTGCCTATGACCTCGCTGCCCGGCACCGGATCATCATCGACCAGATGGTTCGCATCGCCCTTTGTACGAAAGCGGAGTACGCCGCCATCCTGCTCTATACCCACTATCCTGTGCGTGTTGACCATACCGCGTATCTGCTCATCCTGCGAGTAAAATGATATCACATCTCCGACCTGCAGCGCCTCCGGCTCGACCCTCTTTACTATGATAAATGAATCGACCGGCAGCTCCGGCTCCATGCTCCCGGTCATGACGCGAAATGCACTGTAGCCAAGTATCTGCGGCGTATCGCCGCTTTTTGTATTTATAGCCACAAACAGGATATAAATCGCACCCAGTATGATGGCGATTGATATGAAATTGATGATGCCTGAAACTGCTTTTTTTATCTTTGTCATATGTATAGTACTAGGGTCAAAAGGTTCAGACCTCCGACGATTGCGGGAGCGCAACGCGCGGAGCAATCCGGGTATTATGCCATTTCAGCTTCTGCTGACATCAGCGCTTCCTGCCGAGAACTCTTCCGATATATCCCGACAGGCTGGTGTCATTCATCTCCTCGCTCAGCTCGCGGCTCAGCTCCAGACGTATCCTCTCTGACTCCTCCAGCTCCTTATTCTTATCAGACAGCTGTGCGCTGAGTGCTTTAATCTCTGCATCCATCTGTGCCTTAAGCGCCCGATACTGCTCTTCATAGTTTTTCTGCATCACATCACGAGACGCGCTCAGTGCATCGAGCTCCTTTTGCAGCTCGCGCGCCGGTCTCTGCTCGGCTATGATGCCCTCGAGACGCTTGTTTTCCTCTGCACCCGCGGATATTTTTTTGAGCAGCTCATCCTGCCTGCTGCGCAGTCCGTCCGCCACGGCGATCGACTCCTGCAGATTCTTCTGTGTCTCTTCCAGCTCGGTCTGGACTGTCTCGCGCGCCGCGGTCATAATTTCCAGCTGCCTTGACGTCGCCGCCCGCAGCTTGTCGGCAACCTGCGCCCTCTCGCTCTCGGTATCCGCCAGCTCTCTGTGCTTATCTATCTCCGCTGCCGCCTCCTGCCTGATGCGCATCAGCTCCGTCTCCTGCTCTGAGCGCAGTGCTGCTATCCTGTCATCCCTGTCCTTGGTCAGAGCCGCTACCTTTGCATCCCTGTCGTTCGTGAGTTCATCGATCCGGCGGTCTCTGTCTGCCGTAAGTTTGTTTATCCTCTGTGTGTACTCATCTGTCAGTACAGATACCCTATTCTCATTTTCTGCCGTCAGCTTGGCTATCTTACTTTCATTTGCCTTGGTCAGCTCATATATCCTGTTTTCGCTTTCAGCTTTCAGCCTTGAAACCTTGTTTTCACCCTCCGCGGTTATCTCGGCTATCTTTGCCTCAGCCGCCGCTCTCGCATCCACCAGCTCTGCCGTTATCAGCGTGATGCTTTCTTCTTTGTCCTTGTTTGCTGCCGCTATCGCTGCTGCTGCCGCTGTCTGTGCGGCGGCGATACCGTCATCCCTATCCTTATTTGCGGCAGCTATCGCTTCATCCCGCTGCCTCTCCGCCTGCGCGATGCCCTCAGCCTTCTCCGCCTCAGACTTCTCGATTGCTGCTTTCTTTTCATTCTCTGCAGCCTCAATAGCAGCCTGCTTTTCCGCCTCTGCAGCCTCGATTGCAGCCAGCTTCTCCTCCTCTGCCGCCTCAATAGCGGCCAGCTTCTCCGCCTCTGCCGCCGCTGCCGCCGCCTCTGCGTCCTGCGCGCGGCTCTCCGCCTCCCGGGTCTGCGCCTGCGCCTCGTCTCTCGCGCTCTCCGCGGCTATCCGCAGCTGCTTTTCCTCCTCGCACCTTGCCTCGGCGTCCAGCTGCGCCTGCGTTACCTCCTCTACGAAGACTCTGCGTATCTCCACGTCAGGCAGATTCGGATCGTCTACCTGCACCTCCTCGATCTTCTTGATAAATCTCGGCACGAGCTGGCGATGATGCTTCCACAGCTCCTTTGTCAGCTCCCGCCTGTCCGGATCAAGGATCGACTTGAAGACCGCATAATTCATGATCTGATTCGTATACAGCTGATACAGATATTCCTCATCAAACTGCAGCGTCGACTCCTCCACGTTGATGGAATATCCGACCTCCTCATATGTCTCGAGGAATTGCCAGAGCTTGTAGCATACACGATAATCTCTGTCCTTGATGAGCAGGTTTGTCCTCTGTATGGGACTGCGTACCTGCGCACATCCGTGCATCAGCTCGCAGAATGGACTGTTTTTCAGCGCCATGGTCATACGGCGCACACGGTCGATGCGCATGAAGACATTCATATTGTCGCCGTCATTTTCGGCGAAGCTCTGCAGATTTTTGATGGTCATCTCGACCTTGTA
>CAVJQN010000072.1:0-4211 GCA_963651635.1 Agathobacter sp. | reverse complement strand
GCACCAATTCGGAAGCTCTCGGCAATGAGAGCAGCGCAGAGAAGTAAGACCGGAAAGTAAGACCGGAAAAGAAAGATTGACAGCGAGAGCGGGGGATAGCGAAAGTCCCCCGCTTTTGCTTTCATAAAACCGCTGTAAAGCGGCGCGTGGCAGACATATATAAGAAATTGATACTAAGATAGCGCCCGGCTAAAATACGATTGCATCGAATATCAGCCGGGAGATAAACACATCCCAGGCTGCTTTGTATGTGCGGATTTTCTGGACAAGCAAATCAAATAAAGTGTATACTTCCTTGGTGCATATTTAGGGAGGAGAGTATCAATGGGAGAGTTTTTCAGGAGGCTGACGGCACCTAAGGACATGACGCAGGGCAATATCGGCTCGCAGCTGGTATGGTTCTCTATACCCCTGCTCATGACGAACTTCGTGCAGCAGCTGTACAATACGGTAGATTCGATAGTGGCCGGGAAATACATCGGCGATGCGGCGCTGGCGGCGGTCGGCAACAGCGGTCCGCTGGTCAACATCATGATCATACTGTTCGTCGGCATATCGTCGGGTACATCGATCATGGTGGCGCAGTATTTCGGAGCGCGGGACAAGGAAGCGCTCAATACCACCATAGGCAACTCACTGACCATGTCGGTCATCACTGCATTTATGGTCATGGTGGTCGGTATCACGGTCACACCTATATTTCTGCGTGCGGTCAATACCCCGGAGGAGATATTTGAGGATACCAGAACCTATCTGACCATCATATTCCTCGGTGCGGGCGCGCAGGGCATATACAATATCTCCGCGGGCGTACTCAGGGGACTGGGCGACTCGGTGACGGCGCTGATCTATCTGTGCATAGCAGCGACGGTCAATATCTTCGCGGATATATATTTCGTGGCGGTTCTCGATATGGGCGTAGCCGGGACGGCATGGGCGACCATCATGGCGCAGTATATCTCATGCATCGGATGTGTCGCCAAGATACTGTCCATGAGAGACAAGATACACCTGACCAGAGACAGATTTGTTCCTAACAGGGAATGCATGGGCAAGCTGATCAAGCTGGGTCTGCCGTCGGGAGCGTCGCAGGCTATCATAGCCATGGCTTCCATCGTGGTGCAGTCGCTCACCAACAGCTTCGGCACGGCGATCATCGCGTCCAATGCCATAGTCATGAGGATAGACGGATATGTCATGCTGCCGAACTTCTCATTCGGTATAGCCATGACGACATTTACAGGACAAAATCTCGGAGCGAGAAAGATCGACAGGATACACAAGGGCTACAAGTCGGGACTCGCGCTGGCACTGACCGTATCGGGGACGCTGAGCGCCATCATGCTGATATTCGGCAAGCAGCTGGCATTTATCTTCACGGATAATGAATCGACGGCTATATATGTGCGTTCGTTCCTGCGGATACTGGCGCTGGGATATATCGCGATGGCGGTCAATCAGACGCTCTCCGGCATCATGCGCGGCGCAGGCGATACGCTGACCCCGATGTGGGTATCCATGCTCCAGACCATCGTCATCCGCGTGCCGCTGGCATATCTGTTCCGCGCTCTGTCCAGATCCGCGCAGCTGCCGGGCGGAGACTACCGCTCCGTACCGCTGTCTATGCTCGTGGCATGGACGTCGGGTATGCTGATCACCATATTGATGTTCAAAAAGGGCAGATGGAGAAGAAATCTTCCTGTTGCAAATGAAGCGCAAGTGTGATAGCATCACCAGTGTTGCGATTGTTAAGTTTCAGGTGGGCCGTGAGGTCCACCTGTTTTTTCGGAAATGCCGAAGAAAGCAGAGAATGAGCATATCTGATATATCGGAGAGCGTAGCGAAGGACGAGGTACATGCTGAGGCGAAAGCCGGCGCCGGGGAGAGGTCGGAGCACGAGACCGCGGAGAAAGCCGGGAGCCGTGAGCAGCAGTATGTCAGGAGGACGCAGGAGCTGCTGGAGCAGGTGAAGGTAAAGAACAGGCTGGAGTTCACCGTGCTCAAGGTCGAGTTCGTGCAGGAGGACGGCAATTACTATCTGCGTGTCTATTGCGACAACGACCGCGAGGGCGGCATAGGCGCGGAGGATCTGGCGCAGATCACAAGACCGCTCAACAAGCTACTCGACAAGGCGGACTTCATCCCGATGGCGTATACGCTCGAGGTATGCTCGCCGGGATACATGTAACACCAAGGTTTCAAAGTCGTAAACCCGACGCAAGCTGGCTTGCGGGAGGGTGTTGAATTTAATTAAACATTTGTAATACACATACAGCAGCGGAGGTTACGAACATGAACAAGGAACTCTTGGAGGCGATCACAGCCCTGGGTAAAGAGAAGAATATCTCAAAGGAAGCGCTCCTGGAAGCGATAGAGAACTCTCTTATGACGGCGTGCAAGAATCATTTCGGCACATCGGACAACTGCAGGGTCGAGATAGATCCGGAGACCTGCGAATATAAGGTCATCCAGTCCAAGGAGGTAGTGGAGGCGCTCGAGGAGAATACCGCTCTGGAGAGAGCACAGAAGATATCTCTGGCGGATGCGCACGCTATCAAGTCCACATATGCAGTCGGGGATATCATCAATTTCCCCGTAGAGTCCAGAGAGTTCGGACGTATCGCGACCAACGCCGCCAAGAATGTCATCACCCAGAAGATACGTGAGGAAGAGCGCAGGGTGATATTCAACAACTACTATGCCAAGGAGCATGAGGTCGTCACCGGTATCGTAAGGCGCGTATCCGGCAAGACGGTCACGTTCAATATAGGCAAGGTGGACGCGCTGCTGACCGAGAGCGAGCAGATCAAGACCGAGTCTTACAATGTAGGCTCGAGGATGAAGATATATATACTGGAGGTCAAGGACGCGCCCAAGGGACCGCGCGTGACGGTATCCAGGACACATCCCGATCTCGTCAAAAAGCTCTTCGAGCAGGAGGTCGCCGAGATCAAGGACGGCGTGGTGGAGATCATGTGCATCGCCAGAGAGCCGGGCTCCAGAAGCAAGATGGCGGTAGTCTCCAACGATCCGAATGTCGATCCCATCGGCGCGTGCGTCGGTCTCAACGGCTCCAGAGTGGATGCCGTGGTGGACGAGCTGGGCGGAGAGAAGATAGATATAGTATGCTATGATGATAATCCGGCATTCCTCATCGAGAATGCACTCAGCCCGTCGAAAGTCATCGCGGTCGTAGTAGACGAGGACTCCAAGGAGGCACAGGTCATCGTCCCCGACTACCAGCTGTCGCTGGCTATCGGCAAGGAGGGTCAGAACGCGCGTCTGGCGGCGAGACTGACAGGATACAAGATAGATATCAAGTCGGAGACGCAGGCGAGAGAGCTGGGTCTGTATGACGAGCTCGGCATCGACTATCAGCCTGAGGGTCAGGCGGATTTTGAGGCTGAGTACTATGACGAGGGGTACGACGAGGCCGCACAGGGAGAGGATGTCCCTGACGGTGAGTATGCCGGAGACGGAGAGTATGCCGCTCCTGAGACGGGTGAGCAGGCAGGGTATGCCGATGAGAGCGCAGCGACAGACGCAGACGGCGCAGAAGCAGGCAGCACAGACGCATATGTGCCCGCAGAGACAGCAGATGACGGCGGTGCGGCAGGCGCAGACGCCTGAGAACAAGAGGTGCCATGGACAAGAAGATTCCTATGCGCCAGTGCATCGGCTGCGGGCTGATGAAGGAGAAGAAACAGATGATCCGCGTCGTCAGGACGCCTGAGGGCGAGATGACGCTGGATCGGTCGGGACGCATGAACGGACGCGGGGCATATATATGTCCGAGCAGGGAATGTCTGGAAAAGGCCATAAGAAACAGGGGTCTCAACAGATCGTTCCGCACGGAGGTCTCTGCGGAGGTGACAGACAGGCTGCGGCAGGAGATAGCTGATATTGAAGGATAAAAGGCTGAATATGCTGAGCATCGCCATGAAGGCGGGCAAGGTGGTCAGCGGCGAGGATATGACGCTGGAGTCGGTCAAGGCGCGCAGGGCATATCTGGTCATCATCGCGGCGGATGCATCGGACAACACGAAGAAGCTGTTTTATGATAAATGCAGCTATTATAAGATTCCGATCACTGAGTACGGAACAAAGTCAGAGCTGGGATGGGCGATAGGTAAGGCGGAGCGCTCATCCGTGGCCATCGAGGATAAAGGATTAGCGGAGGTATTGTATTGAGAGTAAACGAACTTTCAAAG
>CAVJQN010000071.1:0-2493 GCA_963651635.1 Agathobacter sp. | reverse complement strand
GCTGATATGCGGGGTGATGATGCAGTTCTTCGCCTTGAGCAGCGGATTGTCCGCCTTTATAGGCTCCGTCGATACTACGTCCAAACCTGCCGCAGCCACCTTGCCCGAGTTGAGAGCGTCCGCAAGATCCTGCTCGTTTACAAGCTGGCCTCTCGCATTGTTTATCAGTATCACGCCGTCCTTCATCTTGGCGATGTTGGATTTGTTGATCATGCCCTCATTCTCAGGAGTCAGATTGCAGTGCAGGGATATGACATCCGACTTTGCCAGCAGCTCATCCAGCGTGAGATACTCTGCCAGCGCCCTTCCCTCATCCGTCGGATAGGGGTCGCAGGCATATACCTTCATACCCAGAGCGCCTGCCACGCGCGCCTCCTGGCGTCCTATGCGTCCGAAGCCGATGATGCCTATGGACTTGCCCTCCAGCTCGATCAGCGGATAGTCCCAGTAGCACCAGTCCTCGCAGCTCGCCCACTTGCCGTCCATGACCGTCTTGGAATGATGACCGATGTGATGGCATACCTCAAGGAGCAGCGCGATGCTGTACTGTGATACGGACATCGTGCCGTAGGTGGGAACATTGCATACCGCGATGCCCTTGTCCTTGGCAGCCTTGGTATCGATGACATTGTAGCCTGTCGCCAGTACGCCTATGAACTTCATATTGGGACATGCGTCCATCGTCGCCTTGGAGATGGGTGTCTTGTTCGTATAAACATACTCCGCATCGCCTATACGCGCGGCGATCTGATCCTCCGGCGTACGGTCATATACCGTCACCTCTCCGAATTCCTTCAAGCCGTCCCAGCTGAGATCGCCGGGGTTTTCCGTATAACCGTCGAGAACCACTACCTTTGCCATGTTATCCCTCCTGACTGCAGCCTTCAAAGCTGATACAGTGCGGCGCGCGATCATATCCTATCCGTGCCGGGGTGCTCGCTGTTCATGCTTCTTTGCTGCTCGATGAGTGCCGAATGTCTTGCCTTTTCGGTATTTTGCAGATGCTCCCGCATATTCTGTCTGGCGCCTTCACTGTCTCTGACCTGTATCGATCTGATGATTCTTTCGTGACTGTCGACGCCCTCCTTGCCCAGCACGGCTACATTTTGCTCGAACATCGAGAAAAACGAGTCTTTGTAGGTGTCCATCACGTTCATTATGATCGGATTGTTGGTCGCCTGAGCCAGCGTCAGGTGAAACATGAGGTCATACCCGGCGATATCTGCGTTGCTCTCCGCCTCAGCCATGCACAGATTTATCTCCTCCAGCCTGATGATCTGGCTCTGAGTCGCCCGCATGGCCGCAAGCGCGGCGCTTTCGCACTCGAGGATGTGTCTGAACTCAAATACGCTGACCTCATCTTCCATCTGTTTGGGAGAGACAAAGGTACCGCCGCCCTGTCTGCTCTCCAGCAGTCCCATGCCCTTGAGCTTGCCGATTGCAGATCTGACCGAGACCCTGCTCACACCGAGTGTGGCGCACAGTTCTCTCTCCGACGGAATCCTCTGCCCCGGCTTCCATGTGCCGGAGGACAGATTGGACTGAAGATATTCAAATACATTCTCGCTTATCAACTGGTATTACCTCTATTCGCCTTTTATGACAAAACTGCGGATACCTGTATGATAAGGCGGCATGCATTGTTTGTCAATGGATTGGTATTGGCTTTTCAAACAAATTTTTAGCATTTTGTATTGTATGGTATTACCAAATAATGCAGGGTACACCATGTTTTTCACGCAGCTATGCGTCTGCGCCCCGGCATCTGCCCTTAGGCTTCTACACCTAGGCTTCTACACCTAGGCTTCTACACCGTCAGCACCTGCCCCGGCATGTCGCGGCTCGCTACGCGTATGTCAAAATCCCCCGGCTCGTAGCAGCACTCGCCCTCGTGTATCTCGCAGCAGACGGACTCATATGCCAGATCCGGATAGTTGTTCTCTTTGCTCAGATGCCCGAGGATGATATATTTCATCATATCATTGAGCACCTCGCACAGGAGTCTGCCGCAGGTCTCATTGGACATATGTCCCACATCGCTCAATATGCGCCTCTTGAGATAGTACGGATACGGTCCTGCCTCCAGCATGCGCACGTCGTGGTTCGCCTCGATCAGCAGCGCGTTCAGACCCTTCAGATTATCTATCAGATACTCACTGCAGTGACCTATATCCGTCGATACGGCCACGCTCCTGTCTCCCGAGCTGATGCGGAAGCCCACCGGCTCCGCCGCGTCATGCGGTATGGAAAACGGCCGCACCGTGAGCGTCCCTATCTGCAGCTCATGATCCGCGCTGATGACCCTGCACAACGACGGATCTATATCTCCCAGAGACGGGCAGCTCATGATGCCCTCTATCGTCCCGGCGGTCGCATATATCGGAAGTCCGTATCTGCGCGCCAGCATCCCCAGCGCCCTGATATGATCCGTATGCTCGTGCGTGACCAGTATGCCGGAGAGATCTCCCGCGCATATATCCGCGCTCATGAGCC
>CAVJQN010000070.1:0-7514 GCA_963651635.1 Agathobacter sp. | reverse complement strand
GAGCTGGAGGCGGCGATGGACGATGTCTATGATACCGTCTACTTTGACGAGTTGGGTATCACCAGACTGTTTGTGGACGAGGCTCACAACTTCAAAAATGTCCCATTCAAGACCAATGCGGACAAGGTGCTGGGGATCAACAGCAAGGGCTCTAAGAAATGCCAAGATATGCTGGACAAGGTTCATATGGTGCAGAAAACGAACGGCGGTCGGGGCGTGGTCTTTGCGACTGCGACGCCGCTGACCAATTCCGTCGCCGACGCCTATATCATGCAGCTCTATCTGCAGAGCGGTGAGCTGGAACTGCTGGAGCTGCAGAGCTTTGACGCATGGATCGGGATGTTTGCACAGCTGAGCACCGGCTTTGAGATAGATGTGGATACAGGCAAATACCGTCTTGCCGCGTGCTTCTCGAAGTTTCATAATCTGCCGGAGCTTACCTCACTGCTCTCATCCATCGCCGACTTCCATCAGATGGACACGTCATCGGGAGTTCCTGTACATGATGGTTACACGGATGCGCTGATAGCCAGGACACCGGGGCTATCGGCATATCTGAACGATATCTCACAGAGGGCGGATGCCGTCAGGAGCCATCTGGTGAGCCGCACTGAGGACAATATGCTCAAGATTACCACGGACGGGAGAAAGGCGGCTCTGGATCTGCGGCTGGTGGATACGAACGCGGTATATACAGCGCAGTCCAAGGTGGCAAGATGTGTAGAAAATGTCGCGGATATCTACTTCCGGACGGACAGGGACAGGAGCACGCAGCTGATATTCTGCGATACGTCTACGCCCAAGGCGGCATTTAACATATATGACGAGCTTCGTGCGAGACTGACAAGCAGCGGCATAGCGCCGGAGAGGATAGCATTTATCCATGACGCGGACACGGAGAGCCGCAGGTCGCAGCTGTTTTCCAAGGTCAGGAGCGGCGAGATACGTATATTGATCGGCTCAACGTTCAAGCTGGGACTGGGAGTCAACATACAGGACAGGCTTATAGCGTTGCATCATATAGATGTGCCGTGGAGGCCGGCGGACATGACACAGCGTGAGGGTCGGATACTGCGTCAGGGCAATGCAAACCAAAAGGTATACATATACAGATATATCACCGAGGGCAGCTTTGACGCGTATTCATGGCAGCTTCTGGAGACCAAGCAGCGCTTCATCAGTGACCTGCTCTCAGGGTCAATCACCGCAAGAAGCGCCGAGGATATCGAGGATACAGTGCTGGACTACGCGGAGGTGAAGGCGCTGGCGGTGGGCAATCCTCTTATAAAAAAACGCGTAGAGGCGGCGAATGAGCTCACAAGATACATGACACTCCAGTCCAAGCTCATCGACACGCGCGTCAGCATAGAAAATGAGCTGATGGAGCTGCCGGGCAGGATCGACCATCAAAGACAGCTGATACGCGACTGTGAGGACGACATGGGCGCATACGAGCTGAACAAGGAGGCGGATGCCGCATCAGTACAAGTCTCTGAGAAAGAGGAAGCCGAGAGACGGCGCGAGCTGCGTGCCCGCATTACCGCCGCGGTGAGAGACTATGTGCTGGAGACAAAGGAAAAGAAGCTGATGGCATACAAGGGCTTTGATATCATCCTTCCTGCCAATATGCTCCGCGAGAAGCCCTATATCTGGCTGTCGAGGAGCGGAAGATATCATGTGGAGCTCGGCGAGAGTGAGGTGGGCAATCTGGTGAGAATAGATAACTTCCTCGATACGCTGGGCGAGCATCTCGACAAGCTGCGGCTGAATCTTGGCAGGATGAAGGAGCGGCAGACAAAGCTGGAGGAGGAGCTGGACAAAAATGAAGGCTATGCCGATCAGATAGAGCAATATCGCCGGGAGGTCGAGGAGCTGGACAGGAAGCTGGGAGTGAGGAGAACATGAGCGATGTGAAGCTGACGGATATCCCGTCTATGAATATCGGAAGGATCGTGGAGAGGCTCTCATATGCTTACACACGGGTGATACAGAGCGGTCTGCCTGTAAGGACCATGCCGTCCGTCATGCTCTGGGGAGCCCCCGGCGTGGGCAAGTCTCGGGCGGTGCGCCAAATCGCGGAAAATATAGAGCGCGATACCGGAAAAAAGGTGCATATAACGGATGTGAGGCTGCTTTTGTTTAATCCAATCGACCTGCGCGGTATCCCTACGGCAAATGCCGACAGGACGCTTGCAATATGGCTCAAGCCGCAGATATTTCAGATGGACGAGAGTGAGGATGTGGTAAATATACTCTTTCTCGATGAGATATCTGCAGCGCCTCAGTCCGTGCAGGCAGCCGCATATCAGATCACACTCGACAGGGTGGTCGGAGAGCACAGACTTCCGGACAACTGCATAGTCATAGCCGCCGGCAATCGCACGACAGACAAGTCGGTAGCCTTCAAGATGCCCAAGGCACTCGCCAACAGGCTGATGCATATGGAGGTCGAGGTCAGCTTTGATGCATGGCGGCAGTGGGCGATAGGTGCCGGGATCAATGACAAGATCATAGGCTTTCTTTCATTTCGCCAAGGCTATCTCATGGGCTTTGATCCGAGCAGTGAGTCGCTGGCATTTCCCACGCCTAGGACATGGGAGATGGTCAGCGATGTCTTAAACAGGATAAATGACGATATCGAGGAGATGTATCCGCTGATAGCCGGGCTGGTGGGTACGGGAGCGGCGGTCGAGCTGAGAGCGTGGATGAATGTATATAAGAGTCTGCCGACGATGGAGGATATCTTTGACGGGAGGATGCCACAGCTGCCGCGCAGCACGGACGCGCTCTATGCGCTGATTTCGTCCATGACGGCATATGCCGGAGCACATAAGGACGAGATGGACAGGATAGCCAACTCTATCAGATACGCAGAGCAGATGCCTGCGGACTTCGGAGCGGTTCTGATGAAGGACTATATGCATCTGGACGAGGATTATAAGAGCCGGTTGATGCTGATGCCGGAGTTTCGCAGATGGTTTCAGAGCAAAGGAGCCCTGATGAATGGTGCTTTCTGAGGACAGGAAACGGGGATATATGCGGCGGCTCGCTATGTCGCGTATGAGGATACTCTGTAAGAACGGCTTTTACGGGCTGCTCCTCATGCATATGAGATATGCGTTGGATGAGGAATGCGGGACTGCGGCGACCGACGGGGTGAAGATATATTTCGCCCCGGATTTTCTTGACGGACTGAGTGATGCCGAGCTTGACTTCATCATGATGCATGAGATACTTCACTGCGCGCTGCGGCATTGTCTAAGAGGCGGGCGGCGCGACGATGAGCTGTTCAATATAGCCTGTGATATCGTGGTCAATTCCAATATCCTCCAGTCGGAGGAAGGCAGGCTCTCCGCCATCACATTGGGAAAGTACGGCACATCCATGCATCTCGCGCCGGACGGCAGGGAAGGCAGCGAGTATACCGCCGAGCAGGTCTATGATATGCTGCTCGCGGGGAGCAGAGGCAGGGCAGGGCGATGCAGTCGTGGCAGATCGGGTGACGCAAGCGGGGCATGTCGCAGAGGCGGCATCGACGGAGTGCAGAAGAGCCGGAGACGAAAAGGAAAGACCGGGGATGATACGGCGACCTCAGGCTGGGACGATCATACGCACTGGGGTACGTCGCCTCAGAGCGAGATGCTGGGGGACATATGGCAAAAGCGCATAAGGGACGCCGCAGAGGCGGTCTGTGTCCGGGATCCATCCGGAGGCAGAGGACTAGTGCCGCTGTGTGCACAGCGGATACTTAAAGAGCTGACAAGACCGCAGATAAACTGGCGCACGATACTTGCCGAATTTGTGCAGGAGGAGATAACGGACTACTCGTTCATGCCTCCCGACAGGAGATTTGATGAAGGTGACTTTTTCCTTCCGGACTTCAATGAAAGGTCGGATATGGTCGAGAACGTCCTCTTTATGATAGATACGTCCGGCTCTATGTCCGATGATATGATAACCGCCGCTTATTCCGAGGTGAAGGGAGCACTTGATCAGTTCGGCGGACATCTGGAGGGCTGGCTGGGATTCTTTGATGCAGCCGTAGTCCCGCCCAGACCGTTTGCCGATGAGGCGGAGCTAAGACTGATAAAGCCGGACGGAGGCGGCGGGACGGACTTTGATATCATATTTGAGTACGTCCGTGAGCATATGCAGGACAAGCCCCCTGTCAGCATCATCATACTGACCGACGGCTTCGCACCGTTTCCCGAAAGGAGCGCTGCCGGAGGCATCCCGATTCTCTGGCTCTTAAATAACGAGACGGTTGATCCGCCGTGGGGTAAGGTGGCGAGGATAGAGCTGCAGCAGTAAGCTACCGAGAAATGCGCTATTTGTAAGCTGTCACGTGATGGGTTATTATATGCATGATACCATGGCGAGGGCGCAACGCGCGCAGCAAGCCGGTATAGGATGGTGTGTCTATCACAAACAGGACATGAGGAGCACATCTATGGACAGCATGGAACCCAAAAGACTGGCGCTGCTGCGCATATGGCAGATCTTAAAGGAATACAGCGATATCGACCACCCGCTCAAACAGGAGGATATCGCGGTTTATCTGGAAAAGGACTACGGCATAGTCATCGAACGCAAGGCAATCGGGAGGAACATATCGCTCCTGAGGGAAGCCGGGGCACAGATAGCCTCTACGAGAAGCGGCGTATATCTTGAACGCCGCGAGTTTGAGGATTCCGAGCTGCATATGCTCATAGACGGCATTCTCAGCAGCAAGCATATCACCGCGGCACATTCCAGAGACCTGATCGAGAGGATATGCGCGCTTTCCAACAGGTATTTCCGGTTCAATGTCCAGCATATCCATTCCGTCAATGAATGGAGCAAGACGGACAACAGAGAGCTGTTCTACAATATCGAGCTGGTCGATGAGGCTATCGAGTCCCGCAGGCAGATTCGCTACGAGTACAACAAATACGGGAAGGATAAGAAGCTGCGCAAGACATCGGAGCAGACGATCAGTCCCTATCTGATGCTGCTTCACAATCAGCGCTACTACCTCATGGGATACAATGAGCGATGGAAGAATATCTGCTACCATCGTCTGGATCATATCACGGGCATGACGATCACCGATGAGCCCGAGACGCCGATAAACAGCGTCCCGGGATATGAGAACGGCATCAACTACAAGGAGATATCGTCCGCACTGCCCTATATGTATACCGACAAGCCGGTGCGGATCAGATTTGTCGCCGACGAGAAGATCATCGACCAGATTGTGGACTGGTTCGGCTTGGATATAAGCATAGCCGAGCATGGCGACGGGAAGGTCATGGTGACGGTGAAGTCAAGCCCCAACGCGATGGAGTACTGGGCTTTGCAATATATCAACTTTGTCGAGGTGGTCTCGCCGGAGGATCTCAGAGGCAGGATAAAGCATGACCTAGAGGCAGCACTCAAGAAGTACGACTGAGATATGCCCCGGAGTGTCGGCACACCCGTACACAGCGATATAAACGACCGACACTCCGAGGCTCATATCTCCGAGCAGTTATCCCTTATAGGCCTGCGCCAGCGCCTGCCTCGCCTCCTCCAGCTCCGCCTGCAGTCTGACTATCCGGTCGCGTGACGACCTGTACTTTTCTGCAATCTCTGCCTGCTCTGCCAGCGGCGGTACGGGTACTATCATATCCCTAAGCTGCGCCGCGCCTATATTGGGGATGGTAGCGCCGACGGTGATGCGCCCCAGAGCCTTCGCGCCCTGCTCACTGCTCAGAAATGCCGCCAGATAATACGGATCGACCTGCGTCTCGTCCGTCTCGATGACATACAGATTGCCGCTGGCGAGGACGCGCTGTCCCTCGGGGATATCGGCTACGGCGATCTTGTAGGGAGTACCGTTCTTGGATATGAGCAGGGCGCGGTCCGGTACGCAGTACCGCTCGTTATTTTTGGGGATCTCCTTCAGATACGGCAGATCATCTCCGACAGAGCCGTCGCGGATACCGGCAGTCACCAGATAGCGTATATCGGTAGGCTCCGAGGAGGATATCTCGTCCAGAGTATCGGCAGTCAGCAGCACGCCGCGAGTGATGCTGCGTATCACGTCTCTGAACGGGCGACCGTCTTTTATCTCGATATCCTCCTCCGTATACCGGCTGAGATTGAGCACATAGTCATTGGCACGCAGAGTATCAAGGTCGATATATCTGCTGATCTCGCTGTCCTTGCGCACCGCGCTCATGATCCGATCGACATCCGCCGCAGAGAGCTCATTGACCCTGCGCCCGGGCGTACAGATCTGCGATGCATC
This sequence comes from Agathobacter sp., assembly GCA_963651635.1. Classification (GTDB taxonomy): domain Bacteria; phylum Bacillota; class Clostridia; order Lachnospirales; family Lachnospiraceae; genus Darwinimomas. The sequence goes on along the minus strand of CAVJQN010000070.1, from coordinate 1,243 downwards.
CACCAGACGCACGCCTGCATTGCCACGGCTCATGACTATCACGGAGGTGGCTATCCCCGTGGACGCGAACATCCTCTGCGGCAGGGCTATGACGCACTCTATAAGCCCGTTTTCTGCGAAATACTCCCTTATCCGCCTGTCCATCAGGTTCCATGTGCTGCCGTTGGTCATGATGCCGACGGCGCGTCCGTCATCCGACATGAGATCCGACATCAGCGCATTAAATACCCAGTCTGAGCTGGTGGCTCTGGACATGGAGGGGATACGAGTGTGAAGCGTACTCAGGTAGTCGTCACCGCCCTGCAGATTTCTGATCCTCGTCCCGAACGGATAGTTGGAGAAGACTTTGTCAAAGCCGCCCCGGCACTGCGCTGCGAGCCCGAACATATCTTGACACTCGATGGATATCCCGCTGTCCGTGATATCGTTTATGATCCGGGCTATGGCTATATCATAGGGGCGGACATCCACGGCATATATATCAGACTCCGGCACATTCCTTTTTATGTCAAATGCCGCAGTACCTCTGCCGCATCCGAGGTCGATCACTTTCTCGCCCGGCCGTATGTCGAGCAGCTCCTGCGCCAGCAGGCATATCCCGGCGGGAGTGGAGCTGATGTCACGCGTCTCGGTATGAGAGGCGACTGCGCGAAATGTATCTGCTGGATAACTGCGCAGAAGCTCGCGCAGTCTGTCTATGCATGATACGATGCGGGTGCTTTTTATCGCGGTGAGGACATCGGGATCCAGACCGTCATCGCTGTCGATATCGTAAACATGCGGATCGTGGCTCTCAGCCGCCCTATACAGGACATATGCCGCCATGAGGATCTCATCCGAACGCTTCGCGGCGTCGCGCTCGGGATATGCGCAGGCATCGCTGAGAATATCCCTGATAGCGTCGCGGCAGGAATCAGCCGCAAGCTGCGCAGTTCTCTCCTCGACGGAGGTTGAGTCGAAGTTCCTGACCTTGCTGCCTTTGCTGTCTTTGCTGTCGTAATTTTGCTTGGTATCAGTATCGCGAGTTTTTTTCATATGTCGTCTCCTTATCTGTGTGCATGGCGTTTTTTACTTTGCCCTGCATCTCTTGCTTTCTCTGGCGTCTCTCTACGTTTCCCTACCATCTCACAAAGCGAATTCTCGGTTATGAATTACCACTTGGAAATCGGGATCCAGACCGTCATCGCGGTCGATATTATAATCATACGGATCGTGGCTCTCAGCCGCCCTATACAGGACATAT
>CAVJQN010000069.1:0-5098 GCA_963651635.1 Agathobacter sp. | reverse complement strand
CCGCTCCGCAGCCATATCAAAGTCGATATCGCTTATATGTGCCTCCAGCTCGTCCACCTGCTCCTGCGTGACAGGCAGTCCCAGCCGGTGCTCCGCCCTTGCCAGCGCTACCCACAGGCGACGCCACGTCTCTATGCGCTTTTGCGCCGAAAAAAGCTCCAGCATGTAGTCGGATGCGTATCTTGAAGCCAGAGGGGATTCATATTTGTCTCTCATAGTTCACCTCGTATGAATACGATACTAGGGTCAAAGGTTCAGAACTCCGACAATTGCGGTAGCGCAACACGCGCAGCAATCCGGTATCAGTTGGGAGTAACGACCTGCCGCCCCAGTGTCACAATAAGGGAAATCCGCATATCCTGCGGATCTCCCTTATTGTATCAGATCAGTTTATCTCTCTATATATGACTCTCTCTCCGGACCTACGGAGACATATTTTATATGACAGCCTATCGCCTCTTCTATGAACTCCACATATCTGCGCGCCGCCTCCGGGAGCTCCTCCCATCTGCGTGCGCCGGATATATCGCTCTTCCAGCCGTCCATATACTCGATCACGGGCTGAGCCCTGTCTATCTGTGCCGGGAACGGGAAGTTATCTGTCTGAGCTCCATCCAGCATATAGTGCGTGCATACCGGGATCCGATCCATATATCCGAGCACATCCATCTTGGTCAAAGCTATGCTGGTAGCGCCCTGCAGCTGCACGCCGTAGCGGGTTGCGACTATGTCTATGGCACCCACTCTCCTCGGACGCTTCGTGGTCGCTCCGAACTCTCCGCCTGCCTCGCGCAACCTGTCCGCCTCGTCACCGAACAGCTCCGCCGTAAATGCTCCCTCGCCCACGCATGTCGAGTATGCCTTGACCACACCTATCACCTCGTCGAGCTTCACCGACGGCAGTCCCGATCCGACCGGCGCATAAGCCGCTATCGTATTGGACGATGTCGTATACGGTACGATACCGTAGTCCAGATCACGCAGAGCGCCGAGCTGCGCCTCAAAGAGTATGCTCTTGCCTGCTGTCTGAGCATCTCTGAGATATGCTCCCGTATCGCAGATATACGGCTTTATCCTCTCGCCGTAAGTATCTGCCCACTCCATCATCTGCTCCATGGTATACGGCTCTGCTCCGTAGACCTTGGTCAGTATGAGATTTTTCCATTCCAGTATACCCGCCAGATGCTCTCTGAAATACTCCGGATAGAACAGCTCTCCTGCGAGTATGGTCTTTTTCTGATATTTGTCCGAATAGAACGGCGCGATGCCTTGCTTGGTCGAGCCGTATTTCTTGTCGGCCAGCCGCGCCTCTTCCAACCCGTCCAGCTCGCGATGCCACGGCAGCAGCAGCGATGCTCTGTCGCTGATTTTCAGATTGTCCGGCGTGACAGCGACGCCCTGCGAGGTAATTGTATCAATCTCCTTGCTCAGGCTCTCGAGATCAAGTGCCACTCCGTTGCCCAGTATATTGACGACGCCGTCTCTGAATATACCCGACGGGAGCAGATGCAGCGCGAACTTGCCGTGTTCATTGACCACGGTATGCCCGGCATTTCCCCCGCCCTGATATCTCACGACGACATCATGGGACTGTGTGAGCAGATCGACCATGCGGCCCTTGCCCTCGTCTCCCCAGTTTATTCCTACAATTGCGCAATTTGACATAGCTGCCTCCGTTTGTGATGACGCATTCCCTAGGGGATTATGGCATACTATCCCCCTTTAGGCAATGTTTGATTTGCACATGACATTGCCGAAAAATGCGCCCGGTACACAGCGGTTCGCCGTTTCCGCCCTCACTTCGCCTGCGGCTCGTGCTCGCTGCTCAGTGGTTCGCCGCTAGCCACTCAAAACGTAACCGCAATCTCCGTCCCCTTGCCCGGTTCGCTCTTTATGTCGAGCTGCGCATGGTGATACTGCACGGCGTGCTTGACTATGGACAGCCCGAGCCCCGTTCCGCCGGACTGCTTTGAGTGGCTCTTGTCCACCCTGAAAAATCTCTCAAATACCTTATCTCTGTACTCAGGTGCTATCCCTATGCCGGTATCCGCCACCGCAAGTCGCACCTTATCTCCTGTCTGCCTTATGGTCACGGCGACCCTGCCGCCGACCTTGTTGTACTTGATCGCATTGTCGCACAGGTTGTAGACGATCTCATAGAGCAACCGCCTGACACCGTTGACCACTCCGTCATCGCCCTCTACTTCAAGGGTGATATTCTTTGCGGCCGCCGCGTCCGCCAGCGTCCCGCGCACCTCCTGTGCCAGTGCCAGCAGCGATACATCCTCGCGCGGCATATCATCCCCCTCGTCCAGCTGGGAGAGCTTGATGATATCGTCTATGAGAGCCACCAGTCGCTCCGCCTCCGCCCGTATCCGTCCTACGAATCTCGGCACGTCCTCCTCCCTGACTATGCCATTTTCCATGAGCTCCGCAGATCCGATGATGGACTGCAAAGGCGTTTTCAACTCGTGCGACACATTGGCTGTGAACTCCTGCCGGTTGCGCTCTGCATTGACCTGTTCGGTTATGTCAAATGCAATCAGTGCCATGCCGTATGTGCCCCTTTCGGAGTCTATGCGGTTCATGTCAAACTGGTATATCAGCCCGTCTCTGGTCTCTCTGAAGGAGGCATGTCCCTGCGTACGAATTTCCTCCAGCGCCAGCCGCATATCCTGACCGCGGTCTACCGACAGTATATCCGCCCCGGCCTCCACCGTCGAAAGTCCGTAGAGCCTTTGAGCGGCGGGATTCATCGTCAGAACTCTCCCCTCGCCGTCCATCAGTATCAGAGCCTCTCGGAGATTGTCCGTTATCCGGGCGAATTCCTCCTTTTTCTCCTTTAGCATCAGCATCTGGCTCCTGATCTGCTGCTGCTGGATATGGATGCGGCGCAGGAGCGGCGATATCTCATCATAGATGTCATTTTCCAGAGGTGCGTCGAGGTTCAGTTCGTTGAGGGGTCTTACTACATCAGCCGCCACTCGCCTCGAAAGCCATGCCGACAGCGCGATGGCCAGCACAGCCAGTATACAGATAGGCCTCGCCATGCCCAAAAGGAGCAGCAGAGCGGTCGCGGTGCTGACCGATATGCGCAGTACCGTCCCGTCAGCAAGTCTTCTGGCCTCATACATGGTCTGCTCGGTCAATGTCGCCGATCTGCGGGTGCTGCTGCCGGATCCGGTCTCCATAGCCTCATGTATCTCCTCACGGTCCGCATGATTGCCCATGCCGGACGCATCCGCCTGATTGTCATATATGACCGCACCGTCCGCGGCGACCCATGTAAGCCTGTACCTGTCGGAGTTCAGCCGCTGCAGATATTCCGTGCCCAGCCTCTCCGTGGCGTCGGCAGCCAGCGCGAGCTCGTCCCGCAGCTGTGATCTCTGCATCTGGGTGAAATACGGATACAGTATACCCATGATGACGATGAGTCCGGCGACCAGCACTCCCAGCGCTACCTTCAGAGTGGATCTGAATATCCTGCCTGCCATCACTCGACCTCCCATCGATAGCCTACATTGCGCACGGTCTGTATATGAGAGCCGTACTCGCCCAGCTTCTGGCGCAATGTGCGGATATGCGCATCGAGCGTGCGGCTATCGCCCGGATAGTCCGTATCCCATACCTGCGAGAAGAGCTGCTCTCTGGTATAGACCTTGCCCGCATGCGACAAAAAAGCCTTTAGCAGCTCGAACTCCTTATATGTCAGCTGCACGCGCTCCCCGTCAGCCGTGACTGTGCGCTCATCAAGATTTACCGTCAATCCGCCTGCCTTAAGCAGCTTTGATACCTGCACAGAGCCGCTGCGGCGCAGCACCGCCTTGACCCGGGATACCATCTCCATCACGCTGAAGGGCTTGACTATATAGTCATCCGCCCCGAGATCCAGTCCTATGATCCTGTCGTATTCCTGTCCCTTGGCGGTAGCCAGTATCACAGGGATATCCCTGTACTCCGCCGACTCCTTCATCCGCGTCAGCAGCTGCGTCCCGCTCATGCCGGGCAGCATCACATCAAGGACTATAAGCTCCGGCCGTTCCTTTTTCAGAGCCTCCCAGCAGGACGTTCCGTCCTCGTATCCTCTGGTCTCAAAGCCCGCCGAGCCGAGAGCATACATCTCTATGTCTCTTATCCCGCCGTCGTCCTCTACACACCAGATCACGCCTGTACCCCCTCGTGCTCGTCATGTACGCCGGTCACGGCATAGATGACCCACTCGGCGATATTGGTCGCATGATCCCCGATTCTTTCCAGATACTTTGTGATCATCAGTATATCCAGCGCGAACTCGCCGTCGGACGGATCCTTCTTTATCAGCTCGATCAGATTGCTCTTGATCCTGCTGAACAGGTCGTCCACGATATCGTCTCTGTCTATCACCTGCTGCGCCAACTCCACGTCCTTTTTGACAAATGCATCCACGCTCGATGTCACCATGCCCATGGTCTCCGATGCCATCTCCTGCAGGAGCTCGAGATTGTCCGTCGTCCTCCCGTTCAGAAAGCCCACGATCTCGGAGATATCCTCCGCCTGATCGCCGATGCGCTCCATATCTGTGATCATCTTGAGGGCTGCCGATATCTGGCGCAGGTCTCTTGCCACCGGCTGCTGATGCAGCAGCAGCTTCATGCAGCTGCTCTCTATATCGCGCTCCATCTGGTCTATGGCAGGTCCGTTCTCGCGTACCTTCTGCGCCAGCTCCACATCTCCGTCGCCCAGCGCCTTGAAGGCAGAGCCTATCGCCTCCTCGCACATGGCGCCCATCTCTATGATCTTGCGGTTGAGCTCGAAGAGCTCCTCATCAAATCGGTTCCTCATCAACCAAACCTCCCCGTTATGTAGTCTTCGGTACGCTTGTCCTTAGGCTGTGAGAATATATCGTCCGTCCGTCCGAACTCCACCAGCTCTCCCAGCAGGAAAAATGCTGTATAATCCGATACTCTCACGGCCTGCTGCATATTGTGGGTGACCATGACGATAGTATACTTGTCCTTGAGCTCCAAGACCAGCTCCTCGATATGCGAGGTGGATATGGGATCCAGAGCCGAGGTCGGCTCATCCATCAGCAGCACCTTGGGATGCACCGCGAGCGCCC
>CAVJQN010000068.1:0-7451 GCA_963651635.1 Agathobacter sp. | reverse complement strand
TATCTGTATAGTCTCTCGGGATATACCCCTTCCGCTATCAGTCTGCGTATGGACTCCACGACGACCGGCTTGTCCTCCTTATAGGTCACGCCGAACCACCTGTCGCGACTGGCGAGCACCTTGACTGTCCCCCTGCCGGATCTGATGCAGTCGCCGATGATAGACGGCAGCAGATACTCCGACTTGATATCGTCCGGCGCGAGACCCTTTAGAAACTCCGGAAATCCCTCCCTGAGCACCTCCATGAAGTCCGGCGTCAGCCCCCACATATTCATGGATACGATCTGATCCGGCTCCACCCGGCACGGGTTCTTGCTTCCGTCCAGCGCACTGAGCGTGCCGTCCTCCCGCATCCTGATCTCATATGTCTCCTCGATATCTGTGAGATATCCGTCGGCGTCCGCTTTGCATACGCCTCTGGTGACGCCTCCGTTGTCGGAGAGGGTATTTTTCAGGACAAATCCTGCCATGCACATGTCATACGGTCTGCCCGAGACCTTCATCTCTTTGGTCATGTACTCGTGCAGCAGTCCGAAGCCCTCCTTGCCGTAGTAATCGTCCGCATTGATCACGGCAAACGGCTCGTGCACGCAGCCTGCGGCGGAGAGTATAGCCTGTCCCGTCCCGAACGGCTTCACGCGTCCCTGCGGCAATTTGTACCACTGCGGCACGTCCGTCAGCTCCTGATATGCATATTCGATATCCACGACCTTAGCTATACGGTCTCCGATGATGCGCCTGAAGTCCGCCTCAAGGTCTCTGCGTATGATAAATACGACCTTGTTGAAGCCTGCCTCCATCGCGTCATGGATGGAATAGTCCATGATGATCTCGCCGCCCGGGCCTACGGGCTCCAGCTGCTTGATGCCGCCGCCGAATCGGGAGCCGATGCCGGCAGCCATAACGACCAGTGTTGTGTTCATGATGTGTCTCCTCTTTCGCTGCTCAGTATCTCCTGATGTCGTCGTCTGTCTCGTCGGGGGTGACGGAGACGAGCTGCACGTAGTAAGAGCCGCCGTCCGGCGTCATGACCTGCGCTCTGTCTCCGGGTCTCTTGCCCAGCAGCGCCCGTCCCAGCGGCGACTCTATGCTGATGCGCCCCTCCAGTGACTGTCCCCTGATAGGTGTGACCAGCTTGAATATCTGCGTCTCGTCCTCTCCCTCAAAGCGTATCTCGACCCTCCGGTTGATCCCCGCCTGATCGTCTGCGAAATGATCCGTTATCACGTCTGCGGTCTTCAGCATCCGCTCCAGATACCTGATACGGCTGTCATTTCTGTTCTTCTCGGACTTGGCTGCATGATACTCGAAGTTCTCCGACAGATCCCCCTGCGCTCTCGCCTCCTTGACCTTTGCCAAAAGCTCCGGTCGGAGGGTCAGCTTGCGGTAGTCTATCTCCTCCTGTATCTTGTCTATATCTGCCTGTGTCAGCTTCTCGCCCATTTCGCGCCTCTGTTTTTCATACCAATATCCTAAATCCCGCTCCACACGCCACTGCCTCGACAAGCGAAGCCACTGCCTCGGCGGTTCGCAGCTAGCTACTCTGTCTGCGCACTGCGTGCTTGCCAGTCGTAGGCTGCTATCGCATGGGCAGTGCTAGCGCTTCTCTTCGGCACTGCGTGCCTCGACAAGCGAAGCCACTGCCTCATCGTTCGGAGAGTATTCCCTCCAGAAATGCTATCTCGTGGCTGCTCTCATCCGTGGCTCCGTAGGTGCTCTCGTACTCCCGAAAGAGCTCCAGCGCTCCCTCCCAGTCCGACTTGTGCTCCGTGCATACAGCTATATTGAACATGATCGACCTGCGTGCCTCGTCATCGCTGTACTTCTCGTCGCTGTCGATCAGCTCCGTGCCCTTTCTGAACAGCTCCAGCGCTCCGTCCGTATCGCCCTCGTCGAAATACATCATCCCGAGCCTATCGTACAGCTCCCCGGATCTGCGCTTTTCGTCCTCTATCGCCTCCGTGTAGAACTCCCTGCCCTTGGCACGCTGTGACTCCAGCTCCGAGCCGCTCAATGCCTCTCCCAGCACATACAGAGCCTCCATATGTCCCGTGCCATAGGGATCATCCCTCTCCGCCTTCTCGTACAGCTCTATGGCGCGTCCCAGATCCTTGCCTGCGCGTGCCATGCATATGATTCTGAGATTGGTATACTCGGCGCACTTTTTGTCCTCTCTCTCGAGAAGTGTATATGTATACTCAGCCGCCTCATAGTCGCCCATGAGTATCTCGGTCTGCGCCCTGTACTTGAGTATATCTATCTCTATCTCGCCTACGCTGCCGTCGTTCATGGACAGCGCCTCATCGAACTTCGCCACCGCCGCGCCGTACGCTCCGTCCTTCATCAGCGAGATGGCAAAATCTCTCAGCTCGCGTTCCTGTCTCGCTCGCTTGCCGCATGCCGTGAGGGTCAGCGCTGCCGCAAGGAGTATGGCAGCTGTCATGACACTGCCTAGCCGCATATGTTTTATTTTCTTTGCTGCATTTGCCGACTTCATCACTCTACGCCCGTGCTCCCGAAGCCGCCTCTGTCGCGTCCGTCCAGCTGCGTCACCTCTACGAACTCAAATGCGGGCTGATGCTCCATGATGCGGAACTGACATATGCGGTCGCCCGTATGTATCACGGTATCTCTCAGCGCATATGCCGGGAAATACCACTGGTCTCCGTCTCCGCAGTAGCTCTCGTCTATGACGCCCATGGAGTTGGTCTGGATGATCCCAAAGTTCTTGAAGGTCGAGCTGCGCGGCACCACATGCGCCTCGTAGCCGTGCGGCAGCTCCATAGCGATGCCCAGCGGTATCAGCTTGAAGTCTCCCGCCTTCATCTCTACGTCCTGAGCCGCGCGCAGATCCATCCAGTCGCTCTTGCCGTCTATATATCTGATCTTCTCTATCTGATCACTGAAATATTTGATCCTTATCTGCATCTCACTCTCTCCGTTATGACTTTCAGACTGCCGCCGTACCCCGATCTCCCGGTTTGCGCCTCATATCGGTATCTCAGGCGGCTCGGATATCCCGCCTGCTCCCGCGCCTGAGCCGTCAGCTCCACCGGCGACTTCTTCCTCACGTATGCTTTCCGCGAGACCTGCCTTCTCCGATGTCATATCTCTGCCCTTGATAGCTGTCATATCCCCGCCCATGATATCCTCTGCAAAGTCTGCCAGGCTCATCTGCATAGGTCCCATCGACAGCGGTCCCTCGTCATCTTCCGGACGATAGTCTATCTCGCGCGCGACCTCCTGTATGATCTCCGCCTCCGCGTCCGCATCCAGTGTCGGCAGATCCCTTTTTGACGCTACGCCGAATCTCCTCAGAAACTCCTCTGTCGTGGCAAATGCCGCCGGCTTGCCCGGTACATCCAGCCTGCCCGCCTCGTAGACCAGTCCGTACTCTATGAGCTTGTTGACCGCGTAGTCACTGGATACGCCTCTGATCTTCTCTATCTGCGCCCTCGTGACCGGCTGCTTATATGCGATGATGGACAATGTCTCCATCACGGCATCGGTGAGCACCTGCCTGCGCGGCGTCTTGACCACCTTGATCAGCGCGTCATAGTACTCGTTTCTGGTGCACATCTGGAAGCAGTCCTCCAGCTCTATGATCTGAAGCGCTCTGCCCTCATCGTCGTATCTTTTTTTGAGTCTGCGCGCCGCCTCCCGTGCCTTATCCGGCTCGCATCCGAGCGCCTCCGCCAGCTGACGTGTCTCCACGGAATCCCCCATGGTAAAAAGCACCGCCTCCACCGTCAGCTCGTCTCTGTCTGTCATCCTTCAAAATCCTCCAGCCCGCTCAGATCCAGCTCGTCCGGCAGAGCATCCGCTCCCTCCGGCATTTCTATGGTCTCTATCTCCAGATCCGCACCTGTGCAGTCCTGCGAGATATGAAGTCTTCCTATCTTGGTCAGCTCCAGAACCGCGAGAAATGTCACGATGATCTCCGTCTTCGTCGCCTGGCTCTCCAGCAGATGCCGGAATGAAAACTTCCTGTGCGAGCGTGTATATCTCAGCAGCGAGCCCAGCTTTTTCTCCAGGCTCACCTTTTCCCTCTTGATGCTTCCGAACTCACTGCGCACCGGGTCCACTCTGTCGCGGCTGCGCTTCATCACCTGGTCAAATACCGCCTGAAGCGATGCCAGCGTCACGCCGTCCAGCAGTGCGTCCAGATCGATGGGAGCAGTATATTCCGCGACCTCCTGCGGTACGGTGGCTGTCTTATACATCCTGCTTGACGCATCGATCAGCATATCCGACAGCTCACCCGCCATAGCCTTGTAGCGCTTGTGGGCGATGAGCCGCTCCACCAGCTCCTCCCTCGGGTCGATCTCCTCGCCTGTCTCGGGATCCACCTCCTTGGGCAGCAGCATCCGCGCCTTTATCTCCAGCAGCTCGGCTGCCATCACCAGAAACTCCGACATCACGTCCAGATCCGGCTGCTCCATGCGGTTCATGTACTCCATGTACTGCTCGGTTATATCCGCTATCGGAATATCATATATATTTATCTTGTCTTTTTCAATAAGATGCAGCAGCAGGTCCAGCGGTCCCTCGAACTGCTCCAGCTTATATGATATTTCTTCCCTCATGCGCTCCCTCATACAATATCAACGACCACCACTTCGGGCAGGTCGTTGATGCGCACATTGACCGTATGTGTCCCCAGTCCCGCGCTGACTATCATATCCGTATCACCCGCGCTTCTCATACCGTGGCAGTTCGGATCAAAGAGCTGGTACTGCGGCGTCATGAGCCCAGTATGCTCGCCTATGCGTATGGTTCCCCCGTGGAAATGCCCGCTCAGCACCAGATCCGCGCCTGCCTCGGCATACTCTTTCAGAAAGTTCGGGGAGTGCGCCAGCATTACCCTATATCGGTTCGGATCTGTCCCGCTCATCAGCTCCCGCATATGCTCCATATCAGGTCTGGCAAATGCCGGACGCCGGTAGCACGTTCCCGGCAGCGTCAGCCCTATCAGCTCCAGCCCCATAAACTCCGCCGTCTCATCGACCAGCACGCGTATGCCCATCTGCCTTATCTCACGCATATACTCTGCGGGCATCCTGGCTTCGTGATTGCCCAGTCCGTAGAAGACCGGGTATCTCTCTGCCAGCGCCCTGCACAGCGTGAGACTGACATGGCTTTTGTTCTTCTTCATCTGTCCGGCGCGCTTGCGCCCCTTATGTCCCGCCATATATGCCGTGGACATATCTCCGCCTATCAGCACGGCGTCGGGCGCTGCCGCCTCTACCATGTCCAGAATCTTTTGATTGCCCGCGTCGAATTCCTTGTCATGCAGATCCGTCAGGAATACCAAGCGCACAGGTCTTGACACTCTCCCGCGGCTGTCCATCCTGTACGCGGCATATACAGGATGGTTTTTTTCATATTCGCTGATTATAAGACCTGCCGCGGCGGTCACGACAGAAAATATTGTGAAATGCTTGACGGTGTCTGCGAGTGCGGGTTGGTGCTTCTTTCGTGCGTTGCCGTGCCACATCCCATGCTGTATACGCTCCATGAACCTGTCCCGACTGCCGCATCGTGCGGATGTATATTCTGCTGCTCTCCGGCTTGCAGTCGCGCCCTTGCCCGCCTTTGTCTGCTTTTGTGCTTTCGATCCCCGCGCACTGCTGCGTCGATGCTTGAAACCGAGTATGTACTTGAAGATAAGATATGCTATGCTCAGTCGCTTCAAATCGGCTCTCCGTATATGTCTCTCACTGTGCGCCCGGTCCGCTCACCACATATCCCGACGCCTCAGAGGACGCGTCCGAGGTGGGGGCTGTCGATGATGTACTGTCGGGTCCTGCCGTCATACCCGCAGCGGCAGTCTGCATAACCTGCCAGCCGTAGTCAAACAGCAGCTTTGTCTCTGCGTAGTGCTGCCCCGACTTCGCCTTCATCACCACGGCGATCAGCTCTGCTGCGTCCTTCTGCGCGGCGGTCACGAGCGTATTGCCCGCGGCGGTCGTATAACCCGTCTTGCCTCCGATGGCGTACGGGTAGTAGTTCGCCTCGGTCTGCTTGAGCATCTTGTGTTTGAGTGATACCGTCAGACCGCTCGGATATTTCTTCGTCGGTGCGAGCGTATATGACGGCGTCGTGTCGATAGCCACGAGCTCCGGATATGAGAAAAATGCTCTCGCTATCAGCGCCATATCCTTCGCCGATACCACATGGCTGGAGTCCGTCAGACCGTTGGGATTGCAAAAGTGCGTATTCGTACAGCCCAGCTCGATTGCTCTTGCATTCATCAGATCGGCAAATGCGTTCACACTGCCGCTCACATGCTCTGCGAGCCCGTTCGCCACCTCGTTGGCGGACTTTAAGAGCAGCGCGTACAGGCAGTCTCTGACCGTCAGCACGTCTCCCTCGGATACTCCCGCCGTCACCGCGCCGGACTCCAGATCCGATACCGCCTCATATGAGAAGCTGACCTGCTCGTCCAGTAAGCAATGCTCATATACCAGTATCGCTGTCATGAGCTTCGTGATGGACGCAGGATACATCGGCGTCTCCTCGGACTTGCCGTATATCACCGTGCCTGTCGCTGCATCTATAAGTACCGCCGAGCCCGAGTTTATCTCCGGAGCCGCCAGCTCCGCTGCGGCTTTCTGTATCGCCTCAGGTGATGCCGTCGGCTGCAGTGACTGCATAGACCTAGGCAGCTCAGATGCCGCAGTCTGTGCAGTGTCTGTGCTCTGCCCTGCTGTTTGTGCGGTATCCGTGCTCTCCCCTGCCGTCCCGCTCTGCACAGATGTACCGGCATCCGCCGCCTCCGCAGTCACGCCCGGTCCTGCCTGTGCCGCATCCGTCTGCGCCACATCTGTCTGCGCCACATCTGTCTGCGCCACATCCGCCCGTGCTGTCGTTGGAAACGCGGTAAGCGCCATACTTACCGACAACGCCGCCGCTGTCATCTTCAATCTATATCTTATCATGCCGGGTCTGCTCCCCTCTGCCGTGTCATGTGTCCTGAGCGCCCTTATGTCCGGCGGTCAGTCCGATACATCATACCACTTTCGCCGGATATACGTCCATCTGTCACTCGTGCAAGTATACCTTGATCGTATGTCTTCACCGCAGTCCCATACTGCCTGTGATTACCGAATTGATATATTCTGCCGTCTTTTCCTTTATTCCGACCTGCTCTGCGAATGTCAAAAAGCCATTGGCGACCGCGCTCACCTCGCCGATTATGTCATTGCAGCGCCTTTGCTTTATCCCCATCCTGCTGCCCGCCTCGAGCAGATCCGGCACCCCTATCTGCGTTGTCTTGCCGTTGACGCTCATCTGATGAGCACGCAGCCATTTGCTGCCGGGATTGTACGAAAATGTCAGATCGTATGCCGGAGACAGCGTCCACTTGCCGCTTCTGTCCATAAGAAATGATGTATTTTTGACATGATCGTCCTGATTGACCGCCAGACAGTTAAATACCATCCTGCGGT
>CAVJQN010000067.1:0-6388 GCA_963651635.1 Agathobacter sp. | reverse complement strand
CTGCTGCAGCAAAGGTGCTGCACATAGAGATGACGTCTGATGTGTCTATATAGGCCAGTCCCTCATATGTGCCCGTCTGATCCAGTCCGCAGAACCAGTAGGCAAGACTTTGCGGTCTCAGGAACTGAAAGCTGCGCTCTATCACCACCCTGCTGATGCCCTCAACGTCTGCCCATGCTATATCCTGCTCCGATGCGGCGTCCAGCGGGATATCATAGACCGCATCGACCGTACATCCCTTATATGTATCACCGACCGCGTACAGTCCGCTGCCATATGTAAATGCCAGCAGATCCCCCGCTGCAACTGCCTTAGGCACAGATTGTGTCAGATATCCGGGATCTTCCTTTGTGTCTACATGAGCATACTCGCATCCTGTCTTCGGACTGTACTGGCATGTTCCTGCCTCTCCCATCAGATGAAAGCAGTTTGTAAACATATTTGCGTCCTCGGCCTCAAGGTTTACCGACCATTTATCCGAGACATATATGGTTCGCAGCCATATACACTGCTGGAACATGCCCGAGAGCTTGGTCGCGCGCGGCAGCGTCCAGCCTGTCAGATCAATCGTATATCTGCCTCCCGAGCCTGATGCAATATCGCAAAATGCATATGAGCAGTCTTCTACTTGTGACGTATCCCAGCAGCTCACCTTCAGCTTGTTCAACCTGTCACATCCGTAAAATGCTGACTTCAACGTCGTGACAGCCGATGTGTCCCAGCAGTTCAGATCAAGGCTCTTCAGTTGGCTGCATCCGGCAAAGATATAATCCATCTCCGTGACACCCGACGTGTACCACATCGACAGATCCGGCACAGTCGTGAGCGCCCTCATCCCTCCGAAAAGGCTCGTCAGAGATTTCACCTTCGAGATGTCCCACGCCTCGATCCCGTACAGGTCCTTCATCTCTGACAGGGAGTAGATACTGGTATAGCTGTAGCTGTCGTCCAAAGCAGAAAACATCCATGCCAGCGAGCTGCACTGCGAGATATCGAGCATGTCCAGTCCTTCTATCTTCAGAACCTTGTAAAATACCTGATCCCGCGTACCATCCTCATGTCCCGTCATCCCGTTGAACAGTCCCCTTGCGTCCTGCGGCACACGTATCGCCCCGGTACCATTTCCCGCGATCCACAGCTTGTCTGTGAGCTTGTAGCATCTGATAGCTCCTGAGTCGGCATCATCCGCATTCCATACAGCCTCCGCCTCCGCCGCGATATCCTCGCTGACTGTGTCTACGATATGTATCTCGGTATATTCCGACTGATTGCCGCCGACTGTACTGTCAAACCATGCATGCTCCGCCTTCAGGGTCGGTATCGCATGCTCCCATATGGCATACAGCTCCATATCCTCCTGCGGCTCGATATACGATTCCGGCGCATAGCCCGTACCGCTGCCGTCGGCTCTGGTATTCCACTGAACCAGACAGTAGCCGTTCGCTTCATATGTATCTCCCGCCGTCTGTATACTCCTGCCCCGGATGGTTTCCTGACGCTCTGATACGACCTCTGCGCCGACGGCAAACTCTCCCGTGCCGGCATTGCGCAGGAAATATCCCGATGTGATATCGTACATGCCGGGTTCTCCCGCTCCGTTCACCGCCGGAATCAGGGATGCTATCATCCGATTTTTCGACATGAACTGCGCTCCGTAGATCCTGCCCCTGAAATATCCCGACACGCCCGATGCGCCGAAGATCAGCGCCTTATCCGAGGTCTCAAACGGCGCATATGCAAATACTGCCGCATCCTGTGTATCTGTCTTCCAGACATGGCGGTTCGCATAAATCACATGCCTGCCCGACGACATATCCGTATCCTCCGACAGAAACGGCGATGCGTCATAGGTTCTGACGCCCTCCTGTGCTGTGCCCGCGTCTGCATCCGATGCGGCTCCGTACACCAGTCTGAGACCTCCATCCTCCAGTGCCGCATAATATCCCGCACCCGTTCCGAATATCCCGGCGCTCTGCGTGCTTTCCGCGTCGGTCTCATAAGCGACGCGTATCTGTGTATCCTCATCAGGCGTCACATCGGTTCTGATATATGACTCTCCGTCCCCCGCTATCCATGATACCGGTGTATATCCCTGCGGGAGCAGATTTTGATGATATGTGACAGTAACGATATCCTCACGCCAGCGGGCATACAGATACAGCGATCCCGTGATCTCAACTGTGCTTATCTCCTCACCGCCCTCCGCCTGTGTATACCATCCCAGAAAGACGTAGTCCTGCCTCGTCGGTATCCGCTCTGTCAGAGAATATGTCTGTCCGTAATATACCGTCTCGGCGCTGTATATCTCTGCATCGCCCTCGGACTCGCCTGTATTGGCATCGAGTGTGAGAGTGTATGGTATGAGCGTATAGTAGTAGTTCCACTCGCCCGACCCGTCATTGGCTATCCTTCCGCTGCTGACCGGCGGAGAGGCGTACCCGCTGCGCGGCACAGTATCCGGCGTCACCTCGCTGTCCGTCGTCCCGCTGTATATCATGCTGTCGGCAAGTTCATAGTCCTGCTCCGACAGGATGGCTTTTCCGGCGCTTTCAAGCCTCTGTATCAGATGATTGACGCGATACTGTGCGATGCCGGGCGACCAGCCTGCGTAGATCGTCACTATATCGCCGTCCGTATCGGAGAGATTGGGCTTTCTGAGAGACTCGCCTGCATCGCCGAGCTTTAGCGCGCACGCCGCATCCGTAAACCATCCTGCAAATACATACCCCGCCAGACCCGGCGATGACGGCAGCTCGCAGCTTCCGTCATATGCCCATACCTCAGCCTCCGGCATACCGACCGCTTCTCCTGTCGCTGCCTCCGGGAGATTGGCGGCATAATGCACCTGATAGCTGTTCGCAGACCACTGCGCGTAGAGATTCAGTGTACTCCCTCCCTCCGCCAGATCCGCCCCGGTATATCCGTCGGGATAGTCTGTACCGGAGCCGTCCGCGACCGTATTCCATCCGCTTCCTGCATACCCGGTTCTCGTATAATGCGCGCTGACAGCAGGAAGGACGACCTGCTCTCCTTTCCTGCAGATGAAGCTGTATATATCATGGTCGGCTCCGCTTTCCGACTGTCCATCCTCCGACTGTCCATCCTGCGAATAAGTATATCCCTCGCCGTAATGCAGTACGACGGCATATGTTCCGGATTCTACCCGCAGCCTGACATCATGCGTGGCGCGATAGACCGCCGCATATCTCGCATATACGCCTGCCGACATCGCCGATATACATATCAGGAGAAGCGCCGCTGCACACAGCCTTCGTATCCATCTTCCTGCTTTCCTGCCGTTTCCCGCAGTCCTTCTCTCATCCATATCCCGTCCTCCCCTCGTCACTCAGGCTGATATGTAAAGGACGAGATGCTGAAGCTGTAATCCCCGGGGCTCGTGTCATAGGTGGTGCTCAGCCTCAGTCCGTACACGTCCTGCTTTTGCACTCCCGGCTCCAGCCGCCAGCTCTCATCAGAAAATGTACATGTGTTGCTGCTTACGACCCCGTCATTCCTCTCCCCGTCGGTCGTGAGCAGCACCGCAGTCATTCCGTCAGGCCATGTTTTAGCGCCCTCCGCGCTGACCACTATGTTGTACGCGAGCGCGGTGTCGGAGCAGTTGCGCACGGAGATGAGCTTTTCATAGTCCCATGTACCGCTTTGCACGACTGCCGCCTCCGTCTGCGGAATATCCAGATTCATGGCATATCCGGCGGTCTTTGCATCATTGCTGCTTCTCATGCTGCCGGTGTATACAGCCCATGTATCCGATGAGGACACCGTAAAAAAGGCGGCTGTCAGCAGCAGGCAGATCACGGCGGCTGTTGCCCGTCCTCGCATCAACATTTCATCCATTGACGGTATCAAACTCGTCCTGTGTTTTTTGTTTTGCATCTGTGTGTTGTTTTCCCTCATTCTTTGCACCTGTATTCACTTTTCCATAGTGCTATGTCGTCACGCTCCCTGCACCCATCGTCCCTCGGCGTCCACAAAGTACCCGTCGGGCGTATATTCCCTGATATACATCGAGCCGTAGGAGTGCGACCTGCGCCCGTAGTAGTTCCATGTCGTATATCCTCCTGCCGTCTGCTCCATGCGCCACTCGTGATCGTCCGCATCCTCACGTCTGGTGAAGCAGTACCAGCAGTCGTCTATCCTGCGCCATCCGTCGCACATGATCCCGGACTCAGGAGCCAGATAGTACCATCTCCCGTCGCGTTTTTCATACAGCCATCCCGTATGCAGCATGCCCAGCCGCTCCCCCGCATCCGGCACTGTATAGCACCAGCGCCCGCTATCCGGCATCCTGATCCATCCGACAGCGAGCCTCCCGTCGGATGTGAAGTAGTACCAGCCGGGAGTCTGTGAACCTGTTGAAATGCTGCCTGCCGTGCCTGCTGCTCCGTCCGCTCTCTGTGCCCCCGCTGCCAAAGCTGATGCGCCTTCCGACGCTCCTGCGCTCGCCGCAGTGCCCGATGCTTCTGTCATGCCCGTCGATGCCGCTTGCAGAGTCTGCGCATACATCGACGTGGTATATATCCAGCCTCCCGCGGGGCGTGTGCCGTCCGCCGCTGTAAATATCCATCCCGCGGTCGTACTGCCCGCCGTGCTTACTCCCGGGCCGCCTGCCATACCTGTTATTGGCATATTTGCTGTGGGTGCACCCATATCCGAACTTCCGGCTATGCCGCTCACTGCGCTCCCGCCCCGGCCGCTCGTCATGCCGCCTTGAATATTTCCCCCTGCCGGTATCTGCGTCCAGCTTCCGACACACACGACAGCACTGCTCTGCGGCGCGGTATACATGACAGCCGTGTTGGAATATCCTGTTACCTCCGGTCTCGTGATGTCACTCACAGACTTGCCGGCGCCTGTGCCTCCGTTTACTCCCGTGCCGGTTGATGCTCCTACATTCGCAGAGTCTGCGCTGTTTGTGCCGTTCACACTGTCCGCGCTGCCTGCCGTCCCCGACGCGGAAGCATCTGTGATCGCTCCCGGGCCGGTATTGCGCGATGATGCGGTCCGTCGCATACCTGAGCCGCCTGAGCTGCCGGAACCCGATGAGCCTCCGGAACGCCTTACTGTTTTCTGCGCGGCGCTTACCCGCGCCTGTGCCTTGATTGTCAGCTCCGAGGCTTCATGTGCCAGATAGGTGTCCAGCGCATCGTCGCTGTCATTCCATCTCCACTGATAGTAGAAGCTCATCTCCTGTCCGGCATCGAGCGTGCCGCTGATCGTCTCTGAGACTGTATCTCCCAGCCTCTGCCACTGCTTTGGTGATTCCAGTCCCGCCGTCACTCTGACCTCGATCGGCAGATTGACCCTGACAGCTGACTTGGCGCTCGTATCCACGACGATCTCGTACTCCACCGTAAATGTGTTTTCATTCCTGATGCGAACCATATGCTCCCCGCTAAGTCCGGGAGCGATGATGTTAGCCGCGTCAGAGCTGAGTGCAAGCACACGCCCCGCGGCATCTGTATACTCACGTCCGAATACAGCAAGATCATAGCTATTCTCCTCATTGGAGGTGCTGTCCAGCACTATCACCGTCTCGGATGCTGCTGCATATGACACCCCTCCGACCGCAAGAGCCGCGCACAGCAGCACAGCAAGGACGATGCTCCACGGTCTCACTCTGCGTATATTGCAGAAGACCTCCTGCAGGAGCTGCCGCATAGAGTTCCCTGCACTCTTGATTTCCCTGTCATCATGTATCTTCATATTTTTCTCCCGACCTCCCGCCGAGTGCCGCAACGACGACCGCTGCCAGCACCGATACGGCACATATCCAAGGCAGCATATCTCTGAGCGCCCATATGACACGACCTGCGCCGCCTATCCTTACACTCATCCTGCCGATGATGCGCTCCGGCTGTACGGCATCTCTGTCAGGTGAATTGTTCCCGTCTCCCTGCGTGATATAGGAGACCGCCCCGTCCTGTGCATATATGGCATCAACTATCCGATGTGTGATGATCATGCGTGTTTCGTCGGATGCGTCATAAAATGCGATGATATCGCCGATCTCCGGCATTTCCTCCCCGATACTCCGGATAAGAAGCAGATCCCCCGCTTCGATGGTCGGATACATGGAATCCGACAGCACGACCAGCGGCGTATAGCCGCATACTTCAGATAACCGACTTCTGAAACGCGTATGCTGGCTGCTCAGTATAAGCATGCATATGGAAATGATGCAGACGGTGATAACTCCCGCCCGCCCGGATATGATATTTTTGTTCACTGGCTCTACCTCGTAAGCTGATAATTACTGATACCAAGGGCAAAATATGAGTAAGTAGCCCGACAAGCAAAGCCACTGCCTCAGGATTACGAATATTTTGATGAAACCTCGAAAAACAGACACAAGCAGATAGGCTGAGTA
>CAVJQN010000066.1:0-7884 GCA_963651635.1 Agathobacter sp. | reverse complement strand
GGTATCTATGATGCCTTTGCGGTCGGCTCTTTTGAGGTTAGAGAAACGCCGATTAAATCAACATTCCCGAAGCATCTGGAAGCTAATAACAACCGTGCTTACTCGGGTCTGTCAAAGACAGCCACGGACTCATGTCCTGCCTTATCCTTTACATGCACCTCGAGGCTCTCGGAGGTGAAGTTGAATGTCACGAAGGACTCTCCCTCATCCAGAAGTGACGGCGTCACGGTAGCACCGTCATGATCCAAAGCATATACGGATGCGAAGTCAACTCCGGACTGATCGTCCTCAAAGAACAAAGAAACACTCTCATTTGTGCGCTGATATTCACTGACCACCGGAGGAGCGTCATCTATGGTATTGACGGTATCATAGCTGGTCTTGCTCATTCCGTTGAGATTGACGACAGACACCTCGACGGTTCCGTTGGTATCTACGGTAGCGGTATACGTGTTGCCGGACACCTTTTCCATCTCGAGCGGCTCAGATGCGAAGCTGACATCAAAGGACTTACGGGGGAAGTGTGTCAAGAGCTTTACCGTTACAGTGGCGCTTTCATAGCCGCCATTATCATCAAGTGTGATCTCAAAGTTCGGCTCCGCAGTGACCAGAAAAAAGATAAGAGCGTTGATCACGATAAAAGGAACTATCCAGAAAAGCAGAGGGCTCCCCGATCCTCCCTGTGCAGGACGGGATGCGGATGTCTTTCTTTTCTTCTTATTCGGAGCCATGTCGAGATAGCCGTATTTCTTGTACGAATCCATGAATATATGCCCTCCGGGGCGTCTTACGATAATATGAACTTTAGTCTAGCAAAATTGAAGGCCTCCCGCAAGTATGCTAATATACGCGGTGCACATCCGTGCGCAGGAGGTTCTTCGTGAAGGGTATAGTAAGCAGGAGCCTGACGGTAGTCAAGGCAATTAAGATAATTTTAATAGCCCTGTCCGCTGTGCTCATATGGCCGGCCATGACGGCTCAGGCGGCGGTGGGTGCATTTACGGTGCACTACTCAATGTTTTTTGTAAATCAGGGCTGGAGCGTGGATGCCGCGGACAACGCGATACTGTACAGAGCGACGACATATCCGTCTGCTATGAGTATGTATCTGACAGGACAGCCCGCCATGAGCGGCACGGTGCAGTACGAGATATATCAGAACGGCGGTTGGTCAGGCATCGCAGAAAACTGCACGATCGTCGGCGGGGTGGATGCGGGACAGCCTATCGAGGCGATACGCGTGAGATTCAACGGCGAGCTGGAGAGCAACTATGATATATATTACAGGATATATCAGAACGGCGCATGGAGCGACTGGACATCGAACTTTGCCGTCGCGGGCACCATCGGCAAGGGTACGTATATCCAAGGAATGCAGGCAACTGTGGTAAATAAAGGCGAGGAGCCGAAGACGACAAACGTAGATCCGGCCAAGCCGATGGTGGCGCTGACATTTGACGACGGACCGAGTGCAGTGAATACCCCGCGTATACTGACGGCGCTGGAGGCTGTGGGCGGACATGCGACATTCTTCGTGGTAGGAACGAATGTATCTAAAAATGCCGACGTGCTAAGGCGCATGGTGGCAGACGGCAATGAGATAGGCAATCATACATGGAACCACAACTATCTGCACAAGGCGACAGCGGAGCAGATAGCGACATATATAAATCAGACGGCTGACGCAGTGCAGGCAGCCTGCGGGGTGCGTCCGGTAGCCGTGAGACCGCCGGGCGGCGGCATCAACCAGACGGCACAGAACACGCTGGCAGCGCTAGGCTCTCCCGCTATCCTGTGGGATATAGATACACTGGACTGGAAGCATCGCAACACGCAAAAGACAATCAGCGCGGTACTGGATCATGTATCTGACGGGGATATAGTGCTGATGCATGATATACACTCCCCGACAGCGGATGCCGCAGAGGTGATCATCCCGGAGCTTGTGGCAAGGGGCTATCAGCTGGTGACTGTCACGGAGATGGCATCGATGCGCGGAGGATATGTACCGGGGCAGAAGTACTTTTCTTTCAAGAGCAAGTGAGGAAAATGCTAACCTTTTGACCAGCAAAAGCATGAGTAAGAAACCACTTGTACAGAAAAATGAGCGGATTGCGAATGTATATTACGGAAGAGATAAGCAGATATGAAAAAATGCGTTGGCAGTAAAAAAAGGAAAAATCGGAAAACAGGTATTCTGACAGGGCAAGGTATCATCAGGTCGGTTGCGGCTCTGACAGCAATCAGCGCCATGCTTACCACAAAACCGATTATTGCTGATGCTGCAACCAAAAGTTCAAGAAATTCAGGCCCCGGAGCCGTACAGTTCGTATCGCCGACAGGCGAGGCCGCGGCAGGCGGCGAGGCAGGAGCTGACAGCACAGGCGCAGCAGGAGCAGGCAACACAGACAACGCAGGAGCGGCAGGAGTTGCAACAGGGGATGTTGCCGTGAGCACATCCGGCGATGCGGGCACGGCCGCGGCAGAGACATCGGTCAAGGTGCTGGAAAATCTACCCGAGGCGAACGCCGGCTCACCTATACTGGGCGGCGCGGCGCTGTATATGCTCGCCTCAAAGGATCCGGCCAATCAGATACTTTCCTGCATCATCAGGGCGGCAGACGGAACCGTGATAGTCGTGGACGGCGGTCTGGGCGATGACAAGGATATACTCAAGGCGGCCATCAGGGAGCTGGGCGGCAGTGTCTCGGCATGGCTGGTGACGCATCCGCACGGAGATCATGCAGGAGCGTTGTACCGTCTGCTGGAGGAGGAGATAGCCTGCAGAGCAGCGGGTATCAATCCCGATATCACTATCCAGAATATCTACTATAACATGGCGACGCCGGACTGGTATCAGGCAAATGATGCCAGCGACGGAGCATTTTCCATACTGCTTCTGGACAAGTTCGCACAGCTGGATCAGTCGCGTCTGCACAGCGTCAGCCGCGGCACGGTTATCATGGCGGGCAGTACCAAGATAGAGGTCATAAACGACCGCTACGAGACCGACTGGAACAAGGGCAACGGAGCGAGCATCTGCTACAAGATATGGGTGAACGGCAAGAGCATACTCTTCCTAGGCGATATGTCCTCAGAGGGCGGCAAGAGACTGCTGCAATACGAAAAGGACAACCTGAAGGCTGATATAGTACAGCTGGCGCATCACGGACAGGCGGGCGTGGACGAGGATGTATATAAGGCGATCGCGCCGTCGATAGCACTCTGGCCGACGCCGCAGTGGCTGTACAACCAGACTGAGGACGGCAAGTACCAGATCAATGCAACCAAGAGCTGGATGAAAAAGCTCGGAGCAAAAAGCTACGTGGTGCTGTCGAGCGGATTTGTGCTGAGGTGAGAAAGAGGCACGCAGCATAAAAGCAAGCGACACAGAGGGGAGGCGCGATGAAACGAAAGCGAAGTCACAGCTTCAGGGCGATTTGTGCATGCATGGCGGTATCCCTTCTGACGGTGACATATGCATCCGGCTGTTCGCAGAGAGCGCCGATCGTCGTACCCGGCGGAAGCTCATCCGACGGCGGGCAGAGTGAGTCGTCCGACTCTAATTTCTTTACATTCAGAGATGTACACGGCAAGCAGTATGAGGTGATTCTGAATCCGAATGTAGAGCGGCACAACTACGATTCACAGAAATGGGCGCATGACGGATACAAGGTCAGCTACGAGGACGACGAATATAAGAGCAGGGTCGGGGTCGATGTCTCCAGATATCAGGGAGATATCGACTGGCAGGCTGTGAAGGACGACGGATACGAGTTTGCATTTATCCGTGCGGGCTTTCGAGGCTACGGCGCAGAGGGCAATCTCAAGGAAGATCCCATGTTCAGGCAGAATATCGAGGGAGCACAGACGGCAGGGCTCGATGTGGGAGTGTATTTCTTCGCGCAGGCGGTAAGCGAGGAGGAGGCAGTAGAGGAAGCGGACTTCGTGCTGAGTCTGATAGACGACTACAAGCTCCAGCTTCCGGTGGTCTACGACCCGGAGAGTGTCAGCTCGGAGGATGCGAGGACGCGGGATGTGACAGGAGAGCAGTTCACGAGGAACACGGCTGCATTTTGCCGCAGGATAGAGAAAGCGGGATACGATACCGCGGTATATGCCAACATGGTCTGGGAGGCGACAAAGCTGGATCTGTCGGCACTCTCCGATATACCGATATGGTACGCGGACTATGAGAGCGTGCCGCAGACGCCGTACAGGTTCACGTGGTGGCAGTACTCGGACACTGCTCAGGTCTCCGGCATCGACGGCTACTGCGACGTCGATGTGGAGCTGATAAAAAAGAAGAAGTGGCTGTTTTTCTGATACAGGCCTTGATGGCAGTGTATCAGGGATGTCGGATGGCGACACGGCGCAGGTCGTGTCGTTTTAAGTGGAAGGTTGTCTTTTTGAAATAAGATGGTATAATGTCTCTTGAATGTTAAAATATTAACAATATAGATTATATACTCATAAAGACAATTTATGAAATAAATTTGCTTACAGTGCCGTGAGACAGTGCCGCGAGCAACCGACTGGGGAGGGTTTACATCATGGAATATCGCATAGAACATGACTCGATGGGCGAGATGCAGGTGCCTGCAGACCGCTACTGGGGAGCGCAGACACAGCGCAGCAAGCAGAACTTCGTGATAGGCGGCGAGACTATGCCGAAAGAGATCATCCACGCGTTCGGTATCTTAAAGAAGGCTGCCGCCATAGCAAACCATCATATCAAGCCGGAGCGGATGGACGCAAAGCGCCTGACGGCGATAGAGCAGGCGTGCGACGAGGTCATATCGGGTCAGCTCAACGACCACTTCCCGCTGGTGGTATGGCAGACCGGAAGCGGCACACAGTCCAATATGAACGCCAACGAGGTCATCGCAAACCGCGGCAACGAAATTGCAGGCAAAAAGCTGCTTCATCCCAACGACGACATCAACAAGAGCCAAAGCTCCAACGACACTTTCCCCACCGCAATGCATATAGCTGCGGTAACCGCGATAGAGGACAAGCTGTTCCCGGCAATGGAAAAACTTATCGCCACCTTCAAGCGTCTTGAAAAGGAAAATGAAGGCATAGTAAAGACCGGTCGTACACATCTGCAGGACGCTACACCTATCGCATTCTCGCAGGAGATCAGCGGCTGGCGCAATATGCTGGAAAAGACACGCAGACAGCTGGAGCTGTCTCTTGAGGGTCTGAAGGAGCTAGCGCTGGGCGGCACCGCCGTCGGAACAGGACTTAACTGCCCGGCAGGATTTGCCGAGGATGTGGCAAAGGTGGTCTCGGAGCTGACAGGCAAGGACTTCGTGACGGCAGAGAACAAATTCCACGCGCTCACATCCAAGGACGATCTCGTCTTTGCACACGGCGCACTCAAGGCGCTCGCCTGCAATATGATGAAGATAGCCAACGACGTGCGCTGGCTGGCAAGCGGTCCGCGCGACGGTCTGGGCGAGATATTCATTCCCGAAAACGAGCCCGGATCATCCATCATGCCCGGCAAGGTCAATCCCACACAGTGCGAGTCCGTGACCATGGTTGCGGTTCAGGTGATGGGCAATGACGCGGCGGTAGGCTTTGCCGCATCTCAGGGCAACTTCGAGCTCAATGTCTTCATGCCGGTGATCATATACAACTTCCTGCAGTCGGCGCGTCTGCTGGCTGATTCGCTGCGCTCCTTCAACAAGAACTGCGCATCCGGCATCACGGCAAACAAGGAGAAGATGCATCACAATCTCTACAACTCTCTGATGCTCGTCACGGCACTCAATCCCTACATCGGATATGAAAATGCCGCCAAGGTGGCGAAGAAAGCATACAAGGAGAATATATCCCTGAAGGAATCCTGTATATCGCTGGGCTTTCTGACCGAGGAGAAGTTCGACGAGGTATTCAAGCCCGAGCAGATGTGCTGATTTCTGATTGACACAGCAGATAGATTGTAGAGAATAGGGGTCATAGCTGAGAGCCGCAGGGCGGAGCAGCTATGACCCTTGATTTTGAGAATTGCGGGAGCGCAACGCACGCAGCAATCCGGGGGTATCATCTGAAAACAAATAAAGAGAGGTGCGACATGTGTGAGCAATCTGATAGGAAAGGCACTTACGGGGATCGCGAGACAGGAAGCATCAGGATCCGCAAGGCCGAGCTGGCGGATGCGGCGCAGATACTGGCGATATACAGACCGTATGTGGAGCATACGGCTATCACATTTGAGTATACCGTGCCGGAGCTCGACGAGTTCACACAGCGTATAGCGCATACACTGGAGAGGCACCCGTATATAGTCGCAGAGCGCGACGGGCAGATCATCGGATATGCGTATGTTTCGCGCTTCGTCGGTCGCGCGGCATATGACTGGGCAGTGGAGACATCTATATATGTATCGCAGGACGCACGTCATACGGGTATAGGCAAGCGCCTGTACCATGCTCTGGAGGATATACTGAAAAAGCAGGGAATCCTGAACATGGAGGCGTGCATCGGCGTGCCAGAGGTCGAGGACGAGTATCTGGACAACAACAGCGAGCATTTCCATGAGCATCTCGGATACCGGCTGGTCGGGAGATTCAAAAAGTGCGGCTACAAGTTCGGCAGGTGGTATGATATGGTATGGATGGAGAAGATCATCGGTGAGCACATGGACGAGCAGCCGCCCATCAGGCTGTTTGGCGATATACTGGGCGAGATAGACTTTGATCGGTACTGAGTATGCCATTTAAGATAATTCGAAATGATATAACCAAGGTAAGAGCCGACGCCATCGTGAACACTGCCAATCCGAGACCGCAGATAGGCTCCGGGACTGATGGCGCCATATACGCGGCAGCGGGTGAGGCGGCTCTGCTTGAGGCGCGCAGGCAGATCGGAGATATCGCGCCGGGACAGGCTGCGCACACTGATGCATTTGCGCTGGACGCGAGATATATCATCCATACGGTCGGTCCGGCGTGGACAGACGGAGAGCACGGAGAGCGGGAGATACTGCACTCCTGCTATGCGAACTCGCTGAGCACGGCTGCGGAGCTGGGCTGTAAGAGCGTGGCATTTCCGCTGATAGCGACCGGAGTATACGGCTTTCCCAAGGACGAGGCGCTGCAGATAGCTCTGGGCGAGATCAACCGGTTTTTGCTCACGCATGATATGGATGTCATACTGGTGGTATTTGACCGCAAGGCGTTTGAGCTGTCATCGAGGCTGGTCGGAGATATCGAGGAGTATATCGATGAGCACGGCGCGAGCCGTATCCGCCGGGCGGAGTACGGGAGAGGCTACGAGCGGGAGAGACGGATAGCCGGGACGCGGTATCCTGAGCCGGAGACGGTGCGCGGCGAGCTGCCCGTCGTGACAGGCGGGCGTCGCGACCGAGTTGACGGCGCAAGTACGACTGCTGACATAGCTGCGGTTGTCCCCGATGCCGCCGCGCTGCCGCAAGCCCCGGATATGTCGGGCAAGCGGCTGGAGGAGGTGCTGAGCCACACAGGCGAGACCTTCCAGCAGTGTCTGTTAAGGCTCATCGACGAGCGGGGTCTGGAGGATACAGCAGTCTATAAAAAAGCCAATATCGACCGCAAGCTGTTTTCCAAGATACGATGCAAGGCGGACTACAAACCCAAGAAAAAGACCGCGGTGGCATTTGCCATAGCGCTGCAACTCGATATGCCGACGACGCGGGATCTGCTGGCAAAAGCCGAAATCGCGCTCTCGCCGAGCAGCAAGTTTGATCTGATCATCACATACTTTATCACCAATCACAAATATGACATATATGAGATCAATGCTGCACTGTTTGACTACGGACAGCCGATGCTGGGAGAGTGACATCGCAAGATGAAGCTCTCTTTTTATTTGTCGTGCGGCAGGCGACCACGGCAG
>CAVJQN010000065.1:0-3651 GCA_963651635.1 Agathobacter sp. | reverse complement strand
AGTGGAGCCTGAGGTCGCAGAGGTGATCAGTCTGGAGAGCTGTGTAAGGCGGCGCATCTCGGAGGGTTCTACGGGATATGACTCCGTGCAAAGGCAGATAGAGATGCTCAGAGACGCGGTAGGCGAGTCAAATAAGGGAGAGTAAGATATGTTTT
The DNA here is from genome assembly GCA_963651635.1 of Agathobacter sp. GTDB lineage: Bacteria > Bacillota > Clostridia > Lachnospirales > Lachnospiraceae > Darwinimomas. Next base: position 3,496 of record CAVJQN010000065.1, on the reverse strand, counting down.
CTGTAAAGGGCAGGCATTTCCTCAAACTGCTGGACTTCACGCCGCAGGAGATAGAGGGCTTTCTGGATCTGGCGGCGGATCTCAAGGCAAAGAAGAAAGCCGGGCAGGCGCACAGATACTGCGAGGGCAGGAATGTGGCGCTGATATTTGAAAAGACGAGCACGAGAACCAGATGCGCCTTTGAGGTGGCGGCGGCGGATCTCGGCATGCATCCGGTATATCTGGACTCTGCAGGATCGCAGATAGGCAAAAAGGAGAGCATCGAGGACACCGCGCGTGTGCTGGGACGGATGTTCGACGGGATAGAATATCGCGGCTACGGTCAGGAGATCGTGGAGACGCTGGCGCAGTACGCGGGCGTTCCGGTATGGAACGGGCTGACAAATGAGTATCATCCCACTCAGATACTGGCGGATATGCTCACCATCAGAGAACATCTGGGAGAGCTGGCGGGAAAGAAGCTCGTATTTATGGGCGATGCCAGATACAACATGGCCAATTCTCTCATGGTAGGCTGCGCCAAGCTGGGTATGCATTTCGTAGCGGGCGCGCCCAAGGCGTATCAGCCGTCGGCAGAGCTCACAGCCGTATGCAGAGATATAGCCGCGCAGACCGGCGGGAGCGTCACCTTCGAGAGCGATCCGATGAAGGCGGCAGAGGGCGCCGACGTGATCTATACGGATGTATGGGTATCCATGGGCGAGCCGGATGAGGTATGGGCGGAGCGTATCGAGAGCCTGTCTCCGTACCGGGTGACGTCAGAGCTCATGCAGGCGGCAGGAGACGGGTGTATATTCATGCACTGTCTGCCGGCATTTCACGATCGTCATACGAAGATAGGCGAGAGCATATATGAGAAGTACGGGCTTGACTGCATGGAGGTGACGGACGAGGTATTTGAGAGTCCTGCGTCGGTGGTCTTTGACGAGGCGGAGAACCGTATGCATACGATCAAGGCGGTTATGGCGGCGACGCTGGTGTAAAACGGGTATCGGTGCGGGCATAGAGCCGAGCATCGAATATTGAATACCGTGCAGCAGCAAAGCGTCGGGCAGGGTGTACCGCAGACTGTCACGGCAAGGCAGAAGTAAATAAAAATACATAGATACACAGATACAAAGCGGCGCGCGGGGCGATTCCCGGGCGCGCTTTTTATATTTGACAAAACATGGTAAAATATAGCGGTTATAGGTCTTTTGCATACCACGGTGCCGCCGGGAGCGGCACGTAAGGAAGGAACAAGATGAGAAAAATACTGGCTGTTATGCTTTCAGTGATCCTGACTATGACGGGATGTGCACAGGGCACGGGCAGCAATTCCGCATCCGGTGCATCACAGGTTCAGAGCGGAACTACAAGGGAGACATATTCCGGCAGGACGGAGATACCCAGAGTCGATCCGCAGGAGGATCCTGACGGCGCGGAGATATCAAGACCGCAAAATGACGAGGATATACTGATCCTCTATACCAATGATGTCCACTGCGGCTTCAATGACAATCTGGGCATGGCCGCGGTCGCCGCGCTGAAGAAGGATCTCATGCGCACGAACAGATATGTTGCACTGGTGGACTGCGGGGACGCGATACAGGGCGATGTCATCGGCACGGTATCGGACGGAGAGTATGCCATAGATATCATGAATCAGGCGGGATATGATGTGGCGACGATAGGCAATCACGAGTTCGATTACGGCATAGGCGCGTTGAAGCTGGATATGTCTCTGGCGAACTTTGAATATGTCTCATGCAATCTGAAATATACGGGCAGCAAGGAGGATCCGTTCAAGGATCTCAAGCCCTATGTGATACGTGAGTACGGTCATGTGAGAGTTGCGTTCGTGGGCGTGACGACGCCGGAGACATTTGTGTCCTCATCTCCCGAGCATTTCAAGGAGGACGGGGAATATGCATATGATCTGCGGGCAGGCGACGGCAGCGAGCTGTATGCGTGCATACAGGAGAGCGTAGACGCGGCTCGCAGAGACGGAGCGGACTATGTGATACTGCTCAGCCATCTCGGCATTTTCAGCAGCATCTACGGCTCGGATGTGGTCGCGGCGCACACGGAGGGCATAGATGTGATACTGGACGCACACTCGCACACCGTCATCCCCGAGAGGATCCTGAAGAACAAGGCCGGGGAAAATGTGCTGCTGACGCAGACGGGTACGAAGCTGGCCAATGTCGGGCTCCTGACCATCAGCTCCAGAGGCAATATATCGGCATCTCTGATATCTGAATATCCCGACAGGGACGCACAGACGCAGGAACTCACGGACAAGCTTATGAGCGCCGTGGATGCGGAGCTGAACGAGAAGGTGGGCGAGGCAGCGGCAGATATGCGTATCACGGACGAGAACGGGACGCGCATAGTCAGAAACAGGGAAACGGGGATAGGCGATCTGCTGACAGACGCGATGCGCATCAGAAACAAGACAGATATCGGCTGGCTCAACGGAGGCGGCATCAGAGCTGATATCAATGCCGGTGATATCACATACAAGGACATCATCTCGGTGCAGCCCTTCGGCAACTCCCTATGCATCATCAGGGCGAAGGGACAGGCCATACTGGATGCGCTGGAGTTTTCGAGCAGGTATACGCAGAAGCAGTACAGCGCGTCTGACGGCAGCGCTGTCGGAGAAAGCGGCGGCTTTGCACAGGTATCAGGTCTGAAATATACCATCGATACGTCCGTAAGTCCGTCAATCGAAACCGACGATACGGGCAATTTCACCGCTGTCACGGGAGAGCGCAGAGTCAGAGACGTGATGGTGGTCCGCGATGACGGCAGCGAGGAGCCGCTGGATCCCGAGGCGAAATATACTATATGCGGTGCGACATTTACGCTGATACACGGAGGCGACGGACAGACGGCATTTGCCGATGCAGAGCTGGTAGCGGACGAGGTAACCGTGGATTATATGAACCTTGCGAACTTTATCATGGAGGATCTGAACGGCGTAGTAGGAGATGAATATGCAAAGCCGCAGGGCAGGATCACGGTGCGCTGACGGAAGATGGAAAGGTCAGGGTGATGCTCCGGCTCTGAGACCACATATGCTGCTCTAAGGGCGGCGGAACAGGGAGTATATGAACAGATTTGCAAAATCACTAAGATATATCATCGCGGTCTGCATCATACTGATGCTGGCCGGATGCGCGAAAAAGGAGGCGGACGAACAGATCCCCGAGGAGACCTACGTACTGGAGGAGGATGCCTCCATCGTGATCAGCTCGGTGCCGGAGACGGTATACGTGAGGGTGCCGACGGATCTGTATATCTCGGCAAAGGATCTGGAGCTGGGCGCGCATCTAAAAAAGGGCACGCAGCTGGATGTGCTGGATGTCGTGTCGGACGATGAGGGTGTGACGCGGTTTTACAGGGTGAGCTGCACATACGGAACGGGATATGTGCGTCCGTGGTATGTGACAGAGGACGAGACTGAGGCGGCTGCACACTATGACGGGGAGCTTCAGGAGCTGCACAGTGC
>CAVJQN010000064.1:11095-14117 GCA_963651635.1 Agathobacter sp. | reverse complement strand
CAAGGCCATCGAGTTTCTTCGTGAGAAGGGACTTGCAGGCGCTCAGAAGAAGGCGGGACGTATCGCGGCAGAGGGTATCGTCGATACCAAGATCGCCGAGGACGGCAAGAGCGCGGTAGCGGTCGAGGTCAATGCCGAGACAGACTTCGTAGCGAAGAATGAGAAGTTCAGAAGCTACGTCAGGGAAGTCACCGCTCAGGCACTCACTACGGTTCATGACGGTATCGAGCAGTTCATGGACGAGCCGTGGGCAGGCGATACAACCATGACGGTAGCGCAGAAGCTCTCCAGCATGATCTCCATCATCGGCGAGAATATGCATATCAGAAGATTTGCCAAGCTGACGGAGAACGACGGCTTCATCGAGTCCTACATCCATGCGGGCGGCAAGATCGGCGTACTGCTGGATGTTGCTACAAACGTGGACAATGATGCCATCCATGAGATGGCAAAGAACATCTGCATGCAGGTAGCGGCGCTCAAGCCGATTTACACGAACAGCAGCGAGGTAGCAGCTGATTATATCGAGAAGGAGGAGGCTATCCTCAGAGCGCAGATCGCCAACGATCCCAAGGAGGCTTCCAAGCCGGAGAAGGTCATCGAGGGCATGATAAAGGGACGTATCAACAAGGAGCTCAAGGAGATCGTCCTGATGGATCAGGTCTATGTCAAGGCAGAGGACGGCAAGCAGACCGTAAAGCAGTACGTGGATCAGGTCGCAAAGGCGAACAATGCAAACATCGTCATCAAGAGCTTCGTAAGATACGAGACAGGCGAGGGTCTGGAGAAGAAGAACGAGAACTTTGCAGAGGAAGTTGCAAAGCAGATGCAGGGCTGATGACGGGTCGGCATCAACTAAGATATGATACTAAAAGGCTTCGGGAGAGGTACGGGATATTGGTTCCCGAACTCCCGGGGCTTTTTTCTGCGAAAAATGGCTACTTACTCATGTTTTGGCGGGTCTCAAGGTCAGACATCCTCATGCAATCGAGCTCGCATCGGAGTTCAGAACCTTTAGACCCTAGTATCATGCTGATGGTGTACAGTGGTTATATTGCAAATGAGCAGTGTTATATTGAGAAGCAACAGAAACTCAGGAGAATACAGATGGAGACGGACAGTATCGAGGAGTTGAGGCGTCTGCCGCACAAGCTGCTGGTGGGCATTAAATGGATAGGCTTCGGCATATTGGCAGGAATTATCGTCGGCGGCATCTCTGCTGTCTTTGCAAAGGCGATAGGGACGGCGACCGCATACAGACTGGCACATGCAAGGATAGTTTTCTTCCTGCCCGCAGCCGGACTTTTTGTTGTATGGTACTATCATCGCCTCGGGGCGCGACATCCGCGGGGAACCAATCTGGTGCTGGAGGCTATCCGCGAGGGCAGCAGGATCCCGGTCAGGATGGCTCCGCTCATCATAGTAGCCACTGTCATCACGCATCTGTTTGGAGGCTCCGCGGGACGTGAGGGCGCGGCTCTGCAGGTGGGAGGCTCTCTGGGACACGGACTGGGGCAGCTCCTGCGCTTTCACGAGGCTGACAGGCGGCGTACTATCATGTGCGGCATGAGCGCGGCATTTTCCGCACTCTTTGGCACGCCGCTGGCGGCCGCAATACTTTCGATGGAGATAAGCACGGTCGGGGTCATGTACTACTCAGCGCTCGTCCCGTGCGCCGTATCTGCGCTGACTGCCTACCTTATCGCGCAGGTCATCAATCCGGGCAGTGAGGTGATGCTGCTGGAGAGCGTGCCCGAGTTTAATATGACAGAGGGTGCATATACCGTGCTTCTGGCGCTGGCATGTGCCGTTGTATCGATTCTCTTTGCGACGTCGATGCACCGCAGCAAAAAGCTGCTGGTGAAACTGATGCCCAATGACTATATCCGCGCGGCTGTATCGGGTATACTTATAGTGCTGCTCACGCTTCTGGTCGGAGATCAGACATATAACGGCACTGGTTCGGATATGATAGCAAGGTGTGTGGAGGATCCTGCCTTTAAGGTTCCTTTCTACGCTTTTCTGATGAAGATCATATTTACCTCAATCACGCTGGGCGGAGGCTTTCAGGGAGGGGAGATAGTGCCGTCACTGTTTATCGGGGCGACCTTCGGACATTTCGCGGGGGCGATGGTCGGTCTTGATACCTCGCTGTGCTCGGCGATAGGCATGGCATGCGTGTTCTGCGGTGTGACGAACTGCCCGATAGCATCGCTTCTGATAGCATTTGAGATGTTCGGCTTTGAGGCATCGTCGTATTTTATACTGGCGATAGCCATCACATATTTGTTTTCGGGCAACTACGGCATATACAGCGCACAGAAGATACGCTTTTCCAAGTGGGATCCGGCGCAGATCGATGCGGATACGCATTGAGACCGGACGGCGGGGACGTGAAGCACGAAACGATCTGTATAACCGGGGTTCGGGTATGTCTGAACCAATATTGAGTGAGGCATGGGATAATGCATCTGATATCAGATAATATATCAAGAAAGAAGCTGACCGTGGCTGCGGCGCTGGTGGCGGCGTTGACATTGCTGATGGCGGGCTGCGGCAGGCACTACCGACCGATAGAGACACCACCTGAGACATCTGCCGCCGGAGCGGGAGAGCAGACCGAGGCAGGTCTTACGATAGAGGGACAGACCGATGCCTCGAATGCAGGGTCGGGGAGTGCGCAGACAGGTGCAGCTCAGACCTTGGATGCTCAGAGCACGGCAGCCGAGACTACGCACCAGGAGACACAGGCACCTTTGGTCTATGACGATCCGCCGCAGCTTGACTCCGAGTTTCATCAGGCGACGAAGAAGGAATGGAGCAGCGGATGGTACAGAAATGAGAAGGCAGGCGATGATGTCAGCAGACAGTGGCGCTACATCAACGAGCTGGGAGAGGCTGCCTCAGGCGGCTGGGAGTGGATAGATACGGACGGCGACCAGACTGCCGAGTGCTTCTACTTCTCTGATGACGGCTATCTGGTGCGCAATGAGAAAATCGACGGATATACCCTTGGCACGGA
>CAVJQN010000064.1:0-11085 GCA_963651635.1 Agathobacter sp. | reverse complement strand
GACGAGGCGCAGACGCTGGATATCTCGACCTTAAATGGCTGGTCGAGGCTCAATGCGATGGACGGCTATTTCCTGAACGGATGGAAGTACCGCAATCTGATAACACCGGACAATGTATATGTCGACTCCAGAGGCGCGGCGGTCAAAAAGAGCGATATAGACGCGTCGGCGATGGCGGCGGAGAGCGCGGATGCCATGATAGTGGCAGTGAGCAAAAGGACGCATTTCCTCGAAGTATGGCAGGGCGGCGCGAAGATAAAATCATATGTGATTACATCGGGCAGCGCGGACGGCGACAAGGTGCAGCAGGGCGACCGCAAGACGCCGGAGGGGACATTCTACGTATGCCAGAAGAATCCGAACAGCGAATATACCCGCGGTCTGATACTTAACTATCCGACGAATGAGGACGCGGAGCGGGGGCTTGCCGCAGGGCTGATAAATCAGACGGAGTATGACGGCATCATCAGGGACAACGGCAACGGCGATACACCGAGCTTTGATACCGCGCTCGGCGGAGATATAGAGATACACGGCGCCAGAGACTCGGAAAACAACTCGGCGGGATGTATAGAGCTGCTGGACGATGAGATGATAGAGCTGTATGACATGGTGGAGCTGGGCACGAAGGTATATGTATTTCCGTAGTGGCGATCAGAATAAAAAGTCCTGCTGAAAAGGAGCAAAAGGATTTATGACATTGACAACGAGACAGAAAACAGGCCATGTGATACTGGTAGGCGCGGGCTGCGGGAGAGGACTTTGCACGCTGGCGGGTCTTGATGCTGTCAGGAGCGCGGAGTCACTGGTATATGACGATCTGATAGATCCGGCGCTGCTGGCACAGTGTCCCGACAGCGCTGTTCGCATATATGTAGGAAAGCGCAGCGGCAGACACAGCATGACGCAGGACGAGATCAATGCCGTTCTGATAAGCGAGGCGAGAGCGGGACGCAATGTCGTGCGCCTAAAGGGCGGAGACAGCTTTGTCTTCGGCAGAGGCGGTGAGGAGATACTGGCTCTGCAGGAAGCAGGCATACTCTATGATATCATCCCGGGAGTGACAAGCAGTGTCGCGGTACCGGAGCATCTGGGGCTGCCCGTGACGCATAGGGGTCTGGCGCGGTCATTTACCGTGATCACGGGTCATACGAAGGATGACAGCTCTGAGAACTGGCAGGCGCTGGCGGCGCTGGACGGCACACTCGTATTTCTGATGGGTGTGGAGAAGCTGGAGCAGATATGCGTGAGCCTGATGGAGCACGGCAAGGCGTCTGATACTCCTGCCGCTATCCTCTTTAGAGGATATGGTGCAGGCGAGGGGCGGATAGACGGTACGCTGGCGGATCTGCCGGAGAAGGCTGCAGGCAGGCTCCTGACACCGGGCATCATCGTAGTGGGTCCCACCGCGGCGATGCATCTCGAAAGAACTCTGCGCAGACCGCTGGAGGGCTGCCGCGTGACGATATGCGGATCGCCGCGCTTCATACAGATATGCCGTGAGAGGCTGGAGCGAGAGGGAGCACAGACAGAGACAAAGGAGAGCATACGGATCGTACCGGATCCTGATAATATACCGCCGGTTGAGGAGATGAGATGCTATGACTGGCTTGTATTTACCAGCAGGAACGGAATAGCTGTATTTTTCGATGAGATGCGCCGCAGGAGACAGGATATGAGGACTCTTGCTCATATGAAGGTTGCGTGTATCGGAAGCGGTACGGCGGATGAGCTGGCGGAGCGCGGCATATATGCAGATTTTATCCCTTCTGATTATACTGCTCTGGCGCTGGGCCGCGAGCTGCCGTCGGTGCTGAAAAGGGAGGATTGCGTCCTGATACTGCGCGCCGAGAACGGAAGCCCCATGCTCTCCCGTGAGCTGGAGACGGCAGGAGTCAGCTACAAGGACAGGGCGATATATCATACCGTATCGGTGTCGGGCTATGCATCCGATGCAGGATATGAGGGGACGGGAGATCTGGGTGCGGAGTGCCCGATGGATTGGAAAGCCGACAAAAAAGATAAGCCGGATGAACGAGATGAGAACAGCGTTGATGCAGACAAGTCTGCAAGAAGTCAGCACACGACAGACGAATATATCGTCTTTGCCAGCGCGGGCGGAGTGGATGCATATCTGAAAGATCGCGACATATCGGGTGCGGCGCGGATCGTATGCATAGGTGAGTATACGGCGCAGAGGCTGAGTGAGCACGGATATACACAGCTTCTTATCGCTCATCCGCATACCGCGGAAGGAATCACGCAGTGCATACTGGAGGATATCTCGAAACGACGCGCGTGACCGTAGAGGGTAGCCGTGCATGTACGCCAGTGCTGGAAGATAAAACAGACACAGTATGTGCGGGACAAAGAATACATATCCGAGCTGTATATATGATATACAGAAAAATATACTGAAGAAATGTATGTAGAAGTTTTACTGTCTATATGGCGACAAGATATCTGACAAGGATATGAAAGGCGGTTGAGGATGGCATATTTCCCCATGATGGTAAATATAGAGGGAGCGGATGTACTCATCGTCGGCGGCGGCAGCACAGCTGCACGCAAGGCGCGCCAGCTCGTATCCTTCGGCGCGAGATGCCATATTATAGCGCCCGAGGCGGATGTTGCGTTTGATGATCTGGGTTGCGAGGTCGAGAGGCGCTGCTATGATGACGGGGATATAGAGCGGCTTATGCCGCTTGCCATGGTGATAGCAGCCACGGACGACCATGCACTCAATCATGCGATAGGAGAGCGGTGCGCACAGCTCCATATCCCGGTCAATATAGTCGATGCTCCTGAACAGTCCGACTTTATATTTGCCTCGGTCGTGCGGGACGGCGATGTAGTATGTGCCGTTACCAGCAGCGGCAAGAGCCCGCTTGTCTCGCAGTATGTAAAAGAGAACATAGAGAAAACATGGCCGGAGGGCATAGGCGAGATAGCTGATGAGATGGGATGCTTCAGGCAGGAGCTTCTGGCATCCGAGCCGGATATCACGAGACGCAGAGTGCTGCTAAAGGATAAGCTGCGCGACATGCTGTCGCGCGCAGGGACAGATGCAGACGGTGGCAAGAAGCTGTATTGCAGCTAAGCTGCGCGACATGCTGTCGCGTGCAGGAACAGATGCAGACGGCGTTAGGAAGCCGCCTTGCAGCTAAGACGCACACCTGAGATTGATCGGAAAAGCAGTCGCAGACTCTGACTCGACAGCCGAGCCGGGTTCCGGCTCGGAATCGTCCGCGGCGTCTACCAGTTCGTTCACAAATTCCATGATAAAGTCTCCCAGCCCGCCGGCATTTGCGATAACATCGCGCACCATCGCGGGATCCTCTGTTATCATATCGTCCACGCCCAGATAGTACAGACGCTCCGCGTCATCCTGACGGTTGATGGTCCATGCGCTCACCGTCTTGCCGCGCATATGTATCTCGGAGACCATGCCGGAGGTGATAAAGCTCGCCTCGACACTGAAAAAGTCAGCCGCCGGAAGATCATAGTAGGAGCCGACGCCGATCGCGAGTATATAGCCTGTTCTTATGGCAGGCTCCAGCGATTTCACCCTGTCCAGCGACTCGTAGCTGAGAGACGTCACTGTGCAGTGATTTGTGAAGTCATACTCCCGGATGAGCCGCACGGTTTCCGCCTCCAGCTGCGGCTGTGAGCCGTTCTGCTTGATCTCTATGTTGAGATCGGTGCGTCCCTGACAGAGCTTCAGTACCTCCTCCAGCGTGGGCACGCGGGTCTGTGCATACTCCGCAGAGAAAAAGCTTCCCACGTCTACCTGCTCCAGCTCCTCATAGGTCAGATCCGCGATTCGCTCGCTGATGCCTGCGGTGCGCTTGAGTGTGGGATCGTGAGCCACAACCACAACGCCGTCCTTTGTCTGCTGGACATCGAGCTCTATGATATCGCAGCCGTCATTGATGGCGGCCTCAAAGGCGGGAATCGTATTTTCCGGCGCGACGGCGCAGTAGCCGCGATGATATGAGATAGTAGTGGTTCCGCTGCCGAACAGCTCGATATCATCCGGGAGGAGATATATACCCCATCCGATCAGTGCGGTCAGCGCGGCACTGCCTATGACCGTAAATGCCACAAAGGCGGCACTGCCTATCCTAAAATGCCTGATATCATCAGGTGTCTGAGCCGGAGCCTGACCGCGTTTGGCATAAAAGAGAGCGGAGATGATGGCAAACTGGTTGATATTGGCGGCACATTCTATGAGATAGGTGAGTATGGGTACCTCAACAAGTGAGATCGCATTGCCGAGACTGCGCGCCATATCAGCATGATTGAAGCCCAGATATATGAGAACGCCGATGGCTACGGCCGCAGCTGCCAATATGATGAACAGAAATCTGAGTACCAGCAGGATATTCTTTTTCAGCAGCGTCCACAGGGTGGCGAAAGGATTTTTCTTTATATACGAGAGGCTCCGACGCAGCGCGCCGCCGAAGGTCTCTTTGTCCAGGATAAATGCATGAAATACAAAGACCGCCATGATGCAGAATATTATACATGCCGCAAATATCAGGATATAGATTGCATTGTAGATGCCGTTTTTCCTGATGACATCCATGATATACTCGGGTACCACGAGCTGTGAGATGTAGTTTGACGACATGAAGACATTGGTAAACGGGATCAGCACGGCGGCGCATATCAGGATGGGAATGTTGCGAAGCGTCAGGGCATGCTCTATCTCCCTGAAGGCAGATATGCACAGGGATTTGAGGCTGATCCGCTCAGCCTTGAAGGCGTGGTCAAGACCGATGATGATGAGCGAGAACTCAAACATCGCCCAGAACGCCGCCAGCACGCCGATGATGAGTATGGCTGCGGGCACATACGGAACCTTCAGGACACTGAACAGCGTATCGCTCGTGATATAGTGCACCGGAGACAGGCGCAGTATCAGCGCCCAGAAAGCGTCTATAGCCGGGAGGAATATAAACACGGAAAGGAGCTTATATGCGATCAGCGTACCGAGCAGCGGCCAGAGCCCCCGCCCGATCATGGCCTTGATGTTGGACTTGACAGCCCGCTTGGAGAGCGAAGCATCAGTGGTTGAGTCTGCAGGTGTATTCGTGTGTGGTTCAAGCATGGTGTCTACCTTTGATATTTAGTCTGATAATCCCGACAGAGGGTTTAACATATTTTCGCGTGGGTTACAAGAAAAAACACATTTCCCGGCTTCTCCGATTTTTCGATTTTCTGAAATTCCTGTGCACGGTATAGGCAAATGCAGACAGTATCAGTTAAAATAACGGGCGTAGAAGGTACAACCGGCAAAGAGCGGCGAAGCTCGTGCGGCATGTACCTGTAAGGCCGGGAGGTCGGATTATGCTGCGGAAAGGACGGAAGATGGGACTTATCAGAATCTCATGGGGAGCGGCCATCGTACTTGCGGCTGCATCTCTCGCACTGACAGGGTGCTCACTGCTTCATGCGAAGGATGGCGGCAGGATGGATAATCCGGATGCGACAAGAGCAGGCAAGGAGCTTGTTGCGCTCAGCTGGACGCAAAACCACAGTGACAGCAGCAGATGCTTTGCACTGGATTTTTATATCAAGGACGAAACACCTATGGTAAGCGGGAGTTTCAGATCACGAAACGGAGGGCAGATGCTTGAGACCGGCCGGGATGTTGCCTCAGAGCCGATACCATGGGAGCTCAACTGGGTTCAGTGGTTTGATCTGCAAAACACGGCGGCGGAGTCGGAGCTGCCGGAATATAGCAGGGCAGATGTGAATGAGGCGGACGAAACTGACAGCAAGCTCATCATTACATGGCTCAAGGATGGTGAAGAAGCCTCAGTGACCCTTGATGCGAACGATGCGCAGGAGCTTGAAGATAAGGTGCTGACTCTGGCACAGGAGGCATATGATGCCTCAAAAGCTAAAACAGAGCGGTAGGAGACAGGTGAACCGGCGGTACCCGTCGATGGATGCGATGAGCTGTCCGGTGCCAAGCGTCGCGGAGGACGGAAAGAAATGCACGTTGGACATCTCAGACTACAGCCGTGACAGAGAAGACGAGGCGAAAGATGAAGACAACATACAGGATGGCATTGTTTCTTACAGCTTTTTTGATGACTGTATCCATCACCGGATGCGGCAGTCTGCTCGGATGGATCGGATCGAAAAGCTCTGCGGGCGGTACGTACTATGAGACGGCTGATTATGCTGCGGAGGACACTGCGACTACGGCACCTATGCTGGGCAGGTCGGCTGCCTATACGGCTGATTCGATAAACGCACAGCAGTCTCAGAATGGGGCAGGAAGCACGGGCGAATATGCCGCCGCAGGCCGCAAGCTGATACGTACAGTGGATATCAGCATGGAGAGCAAGGAGATAGGGGAAAGCGCGCAGGCGATTTCGCGTAAGGTCACCGAGCTGGGAGGATATATCGAGCAGTCAAGCATCAACAGCCGGTACGGCAAAAATGTCTATATGACGGTGAGGATTCCGGCGGATAAGCTCGATGAGTTCATACAGACCGCAGAAAGTGCAGGCAATGTCCTGAGTAAAAATGAACAGGTCACTGATATTACCCTACAATACAGCGATACAGAGAGTCATATAGCCTCGCTCAAGGTAGAGCGCGACCGGCTGAATGAGCTGATGCAGAAGGCGGAGGATATCGAGACGATACTGGCCATAGAGGACAAGCTCACGGATATCCGCTACGAGCTTGACTCATATGAATCAACCAAGCGGCGATATGACAATCAGGTTGATTATGCGACGGTTACTGTAGATATCAGCGAGGTTGAGGTCTATACACCGCCTGTAAAGAAGGCTGTAAATGAACGTATCTCGGCTCGCTTTGAGCAGTCACTCAAGGACGTCAGGGACGGCGCAGAGGACTTTGTTGTATGGATGATAGGCGACTCACCGATCATACTGATACAGCTTTTTATAATAGCGACCGTCGTGCTGATCATCCGGGGAGTATGGCTCCTGCTGAGAAAACTTTTTGCCGGAAGACGTACGAAAAAAGCAGCCCGGATGAATAAGGAGCACGAAGCTGAGGAGACAGTAAAATAAGCATTTATATGTCAGGATAAAATGCCTGAATAGGTGTATTTTCTACCGAGCGGCACGTCCGAAAGGGCGGCCGCTCATATTTTGGCATCTGTGCGCTCAGTTGTGTGCAGGGCGGAAAAGTCGACAGTCAACATGCTTTATGACCTTTTTGTGTTTTTAAGCTCGGTTTAAGGCGTGCCCCATATACTTTGCAGGGTGCGATATCATAGATAAATCATCAACAGGAAGGGATGCATTATGGGAAAGTTTGACCTTGACGGATTAAAGAAAAACAGGAAGGCGCAGGTGACGCTCGTTGTCATAGCTGCTGTGATAGTCCTGCTGGGCATATACGTGATGACATCAGGCGGCGGCAAAGGCGCAGGCGGTTCCAGAGGCGGCGCGCCGTCGGGCGAGGTGGCATATGCCATGGTCAAGGTTGAAAAGCCGCATTACGGAGACGTCAGCGTGACGAGCGCGATCACGGGTACGGTAGATGCGGAGGATACGGTATCGCTGTATGCGAAGGCATCGGGCGATGTCAAGACCATAAATGTCAAGGCGGGAGATACCGTCAAGGCGGGAGACCTGCTGATAGAGATAGATACAGGCGTCGTGGACAGCGCCAAGATAGCCATGGATCAGGCGCAGATCTCATATGAGCAGCAGAAAAGCAATATGGCGCGCTATGAGATACTCTATCAGGGCGGCGATATCACGCAGCAGGAATATGAGCAGTATACAAACAATCTGAAAAATGCCGAGCTGCAGTACGAATCCGCCAAGATAAACTATGACAAGGCGCTGGAGAACAGCTGTGTGGCGGCGCCCATCGACGGCAAGATAGAGAAGATATCGGTCGAGGTTCATGACCATGTAAATATGAACTCAGACCTGCTGGTAGTGACGGGCGAGGGATCCAGACGCATCACCTTCTATGTCAGCGAGCGTATCATGAACAATATCTCCGTCGGTGATGAGATAGATGTCGAGAAGGGAACTGTCAGGTGCAAGGCGAGGATAACCGAGGTCAGCTCCATGGTGGACGCTACGTCCGGCATGTTCAAGTGCAAGGCGCAGCTTGAGGAGGATATTGAGATATCTCTGGGCAGCTCGGTGAAGCTCTATCTGGTGTCCGATCGCGCACAAAACGTACTGCTGGTTCCTGTTGATGCGATATATTACAGCGGCGGTAATGCATATCTGTATACGGTAGTTGACGGCAAGGCAGTCATGACCTCCGTGACAGTCGGTATATACGATGATGAGGTCGCCGAGATCAAGGACGGGCTGAGCGAGGATGATGATGTGGTCAGCACATGGAGCAATAACCTCTACGAGGGCGCAAATGTCCGCGTGATGAGCACAGATGACGCAGACGGTACAGATGTGACGCAAGAGACGGGAAATGCCGGCGGCGCAGGTGCGGGATCGGCAGACGGCGCACCGCAAGGCAGCGATCCGGCGGGACAGCAGTAAGTACGGGGAGGCAGGGATGAACGGATTTATCAAATATATTCTCAAGCACCCAGTCACGGTGCTGATGGCTATCCTGTGCATGATAGTATTTGGCATCACATCCGTGCTCGATGCGACTCTGGAGCAGATGCCGGATATGGATACGCCGATGCTGATAGTTTCGGCGAGATACTCAGGTGCGAGCCCGGAGGATATGGACGAGCTGGTCACACAGCCCATCGAGGATGCGATAAGCAAGCTCGAGGGCGTGGAGACGATGACCTCATCGACAGGCGACGGCTCGTGCATGGTCATGCTGGAGTATGACTACGATCAGGATATGGACGAGGCTTATGATGATCTGAAGAAGGCGCTGCAGAGCATCAGGGAGCTCCCCAGTGATATGGACGAGCCGTCAGTCATGGAGATGAGCTCCAATGCGCAGGCGAACATGTCGCTGTCTTTGTATCACAAAACCAAAGAAAATCTCTATGACTACGTCGATCAGACCGTGGTTCCGGAGTTTGAAAAGCTGAGCACAGTAGCCGAGGTCAGCACCAGAGGCGGAAACTCGCAATATATCAAGGTGGAGCTGCAGACGGAGAAGCTGGCGCAGTACGGTCTTACCATGAGCAATATCACCTCCGCGATGAACGCGGCGCAGCTGACATATCCTTCAGGCTCTGTCATATCGGGCAATGTGGAGCTGGACGCTACGACATCGGCTGATATGGACACTCTGGATGATCTGCTGGCGGTGCCGATCACGACCAAGAGCGGCAATATCATCTATCTCAAGGATATCGCCGATGTATACTATGCCGACAAGTCCATGGGCGGAAAGTCCAGATACAACGGCATGGAGACGATATCCATAGAGATCACCAAGCAGCAGCAGTATACCGCCATCAAGCTCTCCAGTCAGGTCAAGAAGGTCATAGAGACTCTGCAGGCGGAGGATCCCGATCTGGTGATAGAGATAGCGCGTGATGAGGCCGATTCGACCATATCATCGCTGCTGGACGTAGCGGAGACGATGGTTCTGGCGATAGGCATATCCATGATCATCCTGTATCTGTTCTTCGGAGATGTGAAGGCATCGCTGATCGTCGGCAGCTCTATCCCCGTGTCCATACTGATCACGCTGATATGTCTGACATCGATGGGCTTTTCGCTGAATATCATCACCATGAGCGGTCTGGTGCTTTCTGTCGGCATGATGGTCGATAACTCGATAGTCACGCTGGACAGCTGCTTCAGAGCCAAGGAGCGCACAGAGGGGATGGGCGCCAATGAATACGGCAAGGCTGCGCTGGAGGGCGCCGGAGAGGTATTTATGTCGATTCTGGGATCGACACTCACGACCTGCGTTGTATTTATCCCGCTTATCAACATAAACGGTATGTCGGGAGAGATGTTCAGACCGCTGGGATATGTCATCGTCATCAGCATGGCGGCATCGCTTCTGTCCGCGGTATCCATCGTGCCTCTGACATATCTTCTGTACAAGCCGCAGGAGAAGCATACCGCGCCGCTGTCTGGGCTGATGGTCACGCTTGACAGGCTTTACAGAAAGATATTCCCTTCTCTGATGAGGCATAAGGGCATCGTGATGCTCACATCGGTCGTACTTGCAGTAATCGCAGTACTCATGGGTACGAATATGAAGACAGAGCTGATTTCTGCGGACAGCAACGGTCAGATATCGGTCAGCATCAGCACCAGACCGGGTCTGCTGGACGATAAGGCGGACGATATACTGACGGCCGTGGAGAAGGTGGTATCGGAGGATGAGGATGTCGAGTCCTACATGATGAGATACAACGGCTCCTCGGGTACCGTAACCGGATATATCAAGGACTCGGCCAAGAAGCGTGCCGACGATATAGCCGAAAAGTGGGAGAGAGAGCTTGCAGATCTGGAGAACTGTACGATCACGGTGTCGGCAGGCTCGTCCATGAGCTTCATGAGGAAGAGCAGCGACTACGAGGCGATCATACAGGGAACGCAGTATGAGGAGCTGCAGGAGGTGAGCGCGAAGATAGTCAATGAGCTGATAGCCAGAGACGATGTTATGAACGTCCACTCCAGCATAGAAAACTCCGCGCCGGTGCTCTCGGTCAATGTAGATATGGTAGCGGCGACTGCGCAGGGGCTGACGCCTGCTCAGATAGGCTCGCAGGTCAAGAACTATCTGGACGGCGCGACGATAGCCACACTGACTATCGACGGCAATGAGGTCGATGTCAAGGCGGAGTATCCCGAGGGAGACTACGATACTGTGCCTCAGCTGGAGCGTGTATTTATAGAGAAGACCGACGGCACGAAGGTAGCGCTGACGGACGTGGCGACCATCCAGTACAAGGACAGTCCGTCGTCCATCACCAAGGAGAACAAGGAATATCAGGTTACGATCACAGCCAGCTTTGTAGACGGAGATGTATCGTCGGCGCTGGATCAAGAGGTCATCAATCCGAACCTGACAGGAACCATCACGCGAGGCACCAACAGCATGGATCGTATGATGTCCACGGAGTTCTCGGCGCTGTACAAGGCGATAGCCATCGCGACATTTCTGGTATTTGTC
>CAVJQN010000063.1:29692-38493 GCA_963651635.1 Agathobacter sp. | reverse complement strand
GGGATGCAGTCGGGATAACAGAGGCATGAAAGAAGCCTCCCGGCAGCGGTGCCCCGAAAGAGGCACTCAAGACTTTGCCTTTACAGCGCCGCGCGACGGCAGCGGCACCTGCGCGAGTATGACCGCAGTAAAGACCAGCGCGCATCCCAGCAACTCCTTGGGCGAGAGCGTCTCGTGGAGTATGACCCATCCGGCGAGAGCGGCAAAGACGGACTCCAGACTCATGATGAGGGTCGCGGTGGTCGGATCGGTATAGCGCTGACCGACTATCTGCAACGTATATGCCGCGCCGCTGGAGAGAACTCCCGCGTAGAGTATCGGTACACGCGCCGCGACGATTGCCTCCCATGTAGGATGCTCAAAGGCAAGCATGAGTATGCCGGACACGACGGCGGCGGTGATGAACTGGATACAGGACATCTTCACGGGATCGGTGCCCAGCGCGGAGAAATGATCTACGGTCAGTATATGTCCCGTGAAGCATATCGCGCAGCACAGCACCAGTATATCCCCGCGTGATATCGTAAAGTCCTCCTTCACGCAGAGCAGATAAAAGCCCGATATCGCCAGCGCGACGCACAGCCATATGACCGGGGCGACCTTGCGCCCGAGGAGCATACCCGCCAGCGGCACCATGATGATATAAAGAGCTGTGATAAATCCAGCCTTGCCTGCCGTAGTCAGCGCGACGCCGGCCTGCTGGAAGCCGCTGGAGGCGGCGAGTATGATGCCGCAGCAGATGCCGCCTGTGAGAGTGGCGCGGTCCGGGAGCATACGGGCAGCGCCTCTCGCCTGCACATATATCACCGGCAGCAGCACCAGCGTTCCCAGTACATTTCGAGACATATTGTAGGTAAATGTTTCTACGAGATCAGCCGCCGTACTCTGCGCGACAAACGCACTGCCCCATATCAGGGCGGTCAGCAGCAATATCAGATTTCCCTTGGCTTTGCTTTCTGTGTTCATAACTAGATTACTCCTGATTTGTATTTAATGGCAAACAGCATCTTATCAATCACTAGCGCTTGAGATCCGTGAAAATGGCTTGCTGCCGCACTTTACAGCTGTAACTGAGGTCAGATGAAACAAATGTCCGGATAATGACAGCTATCCGCACAAGACTATGACGCACAGCCGATATATGGTACAATCTCTACCGCTGCGGCGGCAAGGCTGCGCGGCGATCGGTCAGCGGCGGGGGGAGTTTTTACATTGATATCCATGTATAAACAAAGCCGCGATATAGTCAGCCGAGTACCTGAAAATGAAAACGATTCACCGTGCGGATGCGGGACAGCCCAATGAATAGAGATTTTATCACAAAAATGGATTTGCACAACTCTCATACAAAACCAGACAGGCAAAACAGTCAGATACAGGGAAGCAAAAGCGCAGGGACCCTGGCGAGGCTTTCCTCCCTAATCGCGCTGCTCCTGACCGCTATCTTTCTTCTCATCGGATGCGCACAGCAGACCGGCGCGGACGACACCTCCCGGGAGCAGATCATCGTCGGCATCGACAAATTCGAGCCGTATACCTATCTTGATCTCAACGGCGATTACCGGGGGATAGATATAGAGCTGGCGAGGGAGGCATTTGCCAGGATGGGCTATGAGCCCGTGTTTACCTTCATAGAGTGGAACGAGAAAGATGAATATCTCGCCGACGGAAGCATCGACTGTATCTGGAGCTGCTACTCCATGACAGGCAGAGAGGACAAGTACCAGTGGGCAGGTCCGTATATGTACAGCCGGCAGGTCATCGCGGTGCGGGCCGACAGCGATATATACACACTGGCTGATCTGGCAGGCCGCAGAGTAGGTGCCCAGGTAACCACCAAGGCAGAGAGCCTGTTTCTGGGCATATCGGAGTCGCCGCTGCCCGAGGCAGGTCAGATCAACACCTTCTCCACGGCAGATGACATGTTCGGAGCACTGCGCAAGGGATATGTGGATGCCATAGCAGGACACGAGGCGGCGTTTGGGCGGATGCTGTCCGGCGATACCGGATCGTACAGGATACTGGACGAGAGCCCGTATACCTCGCAGCTCGGCGTGGCATTTCAGAAGGATACTCATATCGAGCCGGCACAGGAGCTGACGCGTGTGCTGGAGGAGATGAAGCAGGACGGAACCATGGACAGGATCGTCAGCAGCTACGGGCTCGATCCGGACAAAGTGATAGGCGGGAGGAGTGGCAGTGGAAACTGAAGGAAATGCAAGAAGCTCCCGAGGCGTCCTCATCCTCATGCTTGTGACCATCGGGCTCGTGCTGTGGGCGACATTTACATATGACGGGCGCAGGAGCCTGCAGGGCTCGCTTGAGGAGACGATGGCATTTGCCAAGCTCAAGATCAGCGGGCTTGAAGTATATCAAACCGATGACCGAGTCAAGAGTCTGTCGCGCCTGCTGGACAAGTCCGTGGCGCTGGCAGAAGATATCACGGAGTGGAGACGGCTGGGCGAATGTGACGAGCAGAAGCTGTATACCTATGCAAGCGAGCAGAGGCTGAGCGGCGTGCTGGTGCTGGACGGTGGGTTGCATACAGTCATGAGCGTGCAGAACGACGACACAGCGCAGGAGCAGTGGCAGGAGCTGATACAGAGCGCGTATATCAGCGATATAGTGACATATCCGCGCAAGACCTATACGGCGCGCGTGGAGCTGGGCTCACAGCTCTATGATATAGCAGTGGTAGCGCGCAGGGATGCCGAGGGTATGCTGCTCGTATATGACCATAAGGAGGCGGCCGCAGACCCGAATCTGTCGATGGATATGCTGTTTGCGGACTTTCCGTTTGAGATGGGCGGCGTGGTAGTCGTCACCGACGGCGAGAAAGTGGTGAGTACGAACAGGGCGGCTCTGGCAGACAGGACGGTTGAACAGTGCAGGGAGCTCTTCGCGGGGGGCTGGCACCCGGATACCGACGGCATAGTGAGGCTGCGCTCAAGCAGCGGCATATGGTGCGGCAGGAAGGACGCGATAGAGGAATATACGATATATATGTTCTTCCCCTCCTTCCAGGTCTTTATGAGGAGAAATATCATATGCGCCGGATATCTGCTGCTGGCGGCGTTGATCTATCTGATACATATACTGGGGCGCAGCAATGCCGAAAAAGAGCTGCTGGCAAGGTCGCAGAAGCGTCTGCGCATCATCAATGCGATAGGATATGCATATTCATCCATCACGCTGATGGATCTGTGCACGCATGAGGCAGAGCTGATAAAGGGCTTCGGAAAGGACGATATCGAGCATCCCTATCCTGCATATGAAAAGGACGCACAGCGGGAAAATGTACGGCACTACGTCGATCCGCCGTATCAGGAGGGATTTCTGGCGCATATAGACATGGATACTGTCGCACACAGGCTCGCCGGAAGACAGTCGATATCGTATACATTTCGCACGATGGGAGGCAGATGGATACTGTCGCTTATCATACCGAACAGATATGGTCAAAATGGCGAGATAGAGGCGGTGCTCATCGCCCACCGCGACGTGACGGCGGAGAGAGAGCATGAGCTGGCGCAGGAGGCGGCACTCAAGGATGCGCTGGCGCAGGCGAGGCAGGCAAGCAGAGCCAAGACCAACTTTCTGAACAATATGTCGCACGATATACGCACCCCGATGAATGCGATCATCGGCTTTACATCGCTGGCGATAAGCCATATCGACATGCGCGGGCAGGTGCTTGACTATCTGAAAAAGATAGATATATCGAGCAGGCATCTGCTGAGCCTGATCAATGATGTGCTCGACATGAGCCGTATCGAAAACGGCAATGTCAGGATAGAGGGTGCACGGGTACATCTGCCGGATATGATGAGCGAGATAGAGACCATAGTTCAGGCAGGTGTTCAGGAGAAGCACCAGACCTTGACCGTCGAGACCGATATAGAGCACGGCGATGTCATCACCGACCGGCTGAGGCTATCACAGGTGCTGATCAATATCATCGGCAATGCCGTCAAGTTCACGCCTGACGGCGGGACGATAGCGGTCAGTCTGGCGGAGAAACCATGCGGGAGGGAAGGCTTCGGTACATACGAGTTTCGCATAAAGGACGACGGTATAGGCATATCCGAGGAGTTTCAGGGGCATATCTTTGACCTTTTCGCGAGAGAAAGAAGCGTCACGCAGAGCGGCATACAGGGAACCGGGCTGGGGCTCGCCATCGCCAAGAGCATCGTGGATATGATGAACGGCACGATCACGCTGGTCAGTGAGAAGGGTCAGGGGTCGGAGTTTACGATCGTGCTGGAGCTGCAGACCGTGCAGGATGAGAGCGAGCCGCAGGGCGCGACAAAGAGTACGACGAAGAGCGCAACAGAGAGTGTGAAGTCGGACAGAAAGCGTCACGCAGGCATGAGGGTGCTGCTGGCGGAGGACAATGCGCTCAACCGCGAGATCGCCGTGGCAATCATGGAGGAGGCAGGACTGATCGTGGATACGGTGGAGGACGGCGCCGACGCCGTAGAGCGCATCGCGTCGTCTCCGGCGGGCAGCTATGACGTGATATTCATGGATATACAGATGCCCGGGATGGACGGATATACGGCGGCGCGCGAGATACGCGCCATGAGTGACGCAGACAAGGCGGATATACCGATATATGCCATGACGGCGCATGCCTTCGAGGAAGACAGAGAGAGGGTCTTCAAGGCAGGCATGAACGGGCACATCGCCAAGCCGATAGATATAGACGTGATTCTGAAAGCGCTGGAAAACATATGAAAAATAAACTCAAGAAAATCTTCGCTCTGCTCCTTACCGCCTGCCTCCTGACCGCATCCCTTGCGGGCTGCACGAGGCTTGACTCTGCCTTAGAGCAGGAGGACACGCGCCCCGTCGTCAGGGTAGGCAGTGATGTATACCCGCCTTATATCTATCTGGACGAGGACGGAGTATCGACCGGCATCGACGTGGATCTTGCGACGGAGGCATTTGGCAGGATGGGATACAGATGCGAGTTCGTATATATCGACTGGGAGCAGAAGACGCAGCTCGTGGAGAGCGGGGAGCTGGACTGCCTGTGGGGGAGCTTCTCCATGGAGGGAAGGCTCGATGACTATCGCTGGGCAGGTCCGTATATGGTGAGCGATCAGGCGGTCGCAGTGCTGCCTGACAGCGATATATATACTCTGGCGGATCTGGAGGGGTGCAATGTCGCGATGCAGTCTACGTCGAAGCCTGAGACCATCTTCCTAAACCGCACCGACAGCAGGATACCGCAGGTCGGGACAGTCATCAGTCTGGAGGACAGGGAGCTGATATATACATTTCTGGGCAAGGGCTATGCAGACGCGGTGGCGGCTCATGAGACTGCCATATTGCAGTATATGAAGGACTACGACGTGGACTATCGCATACTTGATGAAAAGCTGATGACGGTAGGCATAGGGGTGGCATTTGCCAGGGACGATGACAGAGGTATCTGCGAGGAGCTGGATCGGGTGCTTGAGGAGATGCATCGTGACGGAACATCCGCACAGATCATAGGCAGATATCTGGAGGATGCGGAAGACTATCTGGAGGTAGACAGACTTGCATACTAGTACGGGTTCTGACAGAAGGCGCTTCTGGGTCTCCGCCGCGGCGCTGGGCGTGGTCGTGATGTGCATCGCTGCGGTCATATTTTTCAAGGCGGACAGGAATCAGGCAGAGGAGGCTCTGCTCAAGACGGTAAATTATATAAGGGTTCAATGCGCCACATATACCTACTATAACAAGGGCTCGGAGACACAGGCGCTGCTGCGCGGTATCGAGAGCTGCAATCAGGTGCAGGAGGATCTGAGCCGGCTCAAAGAGAACGGCGATCAGCCGGATGGCGGGCTGCTGGAGGAGTACGCGCGCAGACTCTGGCTGTCCGGCATTATCCTGCTGGACTCTGACGGAAGTCAGGTATGCAGCTATGCTGATGACGAGAGGGTACAGGAGAGGGTGCTGGAGAGCTTCAGCAGGGAGACTGTGCTCGCGGGAGACGGATATCCGACCCGGCACTACGCGCAGAGGATATATCTGGACGACAACTCATATATCAATCTCGCCGCGACCGCCAGAAGAGACGCGGCGGGGATGATCGTCACATATTACTACATCCCGCCCGAATCGGCATATATGTACTCGCTCACGCTGCAAAATCTGATGGAGGGATACAGCACATCCTCCGACGGCACCCTCACTGTGGCAAAGGACGGGCGTGTGATAGCCAGCAATGATGCCGGGCTGCTGGGGCAGAGCACCACTGACAATGTGCCGATACAGGCGCTGCAGGAGAGCGGTGACAGCAAGCATATGACATATATACCGGGAGACCACAGCTATGGAGTCATGACCCAGCAGAGAAATTACTATATCTGCGGGCGTGTCGCTGCTAAGAATGTATTTAAGGCGCTGCCGCAGAAGCTCCTGTCTGTCATGCTTGTATACGGCTCTCTGGCTACCGTGATATGGCTGCTGCTGCGAAGAGGCGAGATTGAGCATCAGGAGTACGAGGCGCGCAAGGAGACGGAGTACAGAGAGCAGCTCCTTGCGGCGGCACAGCGGGCGGATGCCGCCAATATGGCCAAGACGATGTTCCTGCAGAGGATGAGTCACGATATCCGCACTCCGATCAACGGGATATGCGGTATGCTGGAGGTCGCGGACTACTATGCCGATGATCTGGACAGGCAGGCGGAGTGCCGCTCCAAGATCAGAGATGCGTCGCATCTGCTGCTGGAGCTGGTCAATGAAGTCCTCGATATGGGCAAGCTGGAGTCCGGCGAGGTCGTCATGGATGAGCAGCCCTTTGATCTGCGTGCGGTGCTGGAGGAGGTGCTCGTCGTGATAGAGAAGCTCTCGCAGGAGCGGGATATCACTCTGATCCGCGAGGAGTATCAGGTCAGACACTGGCAGCTCGTGGGCAGCGCGGTTCATGTCAAGCGGATACTCATGAACATCCTGAACAATGCTGTCAAGTACAACAAGGAGCACGGAACCATCACCATCGGATGCCGAGAGCTGACGGATGCCGCCGGGGACAGGGCGCTTATAGAGTTCACCTGTGAGGATACAGGGATAGGCATGAGCACGCAGTATCAGGAGAAGATATTTGAACCGTTCACTCAGGAGAATGCCTCGAATGTCTCAAAATACGGCGGCACAGGGCTTGGCATGCCCATAGTCAAGGGGCTGTTGGACAGGATGGACGGTACGATCACATTTGACAGCATAGAGGGCGTGGGGACGACGTTTGTGGTCACGATACCCTTCAAGATCGATACGGAGAGTGATGGAGCGGCAGCGGCGAGGTATACTGAGAGTGACCGCGCGAGAAAACAGGTCACAGGCATAGCGGAGCCCGGGCAGGGCGAACATAGCGCCGGGCTTGCAGAGGAGCGTACAGCGGGCGGCGATGCACAGACACAGCAGCAGATGCAGCGTCAGGAGACTGCGCAGACCCAGTCACGTGTACGGGCAAATGCAGGCTCCGGCGAGCCATCTCTTAGCGGGTATCATATACTGCTCGCGGAGGACAATGAGCTGAACATGGAGATCGCACAGTTCGTGCTGGAGAGAGCGGGTGCAGCCGTGAGCAGGGCATGGAACGGCAGAGAAGCGGCGGAGGTATTTGAACAGTCGCAGCCGGGCGAGTTTGATGCCATACTGATGGATCTGATCATGCCGGTCGCGGACGGATACGAGGCGACAGCGACGATAAGAGCCATGGACAGGACGGATGCCGCAACAGTACCGATCATAGCCATGACGGCAAATGCATTTACGGAGGATCGCCTCAGGACAAGAGAAGCCGGGATGAATGAGCACATCGCCAAGCCAATCGAGGCGCGGCAGGTGGTCGAGATCGTATGCAGGCTGGTGCGGGCGCGCCGTGACAGGGAGAACAGCAAATCATGAAAATACAAGCGCTGTATGAGCTGATACTGATAGGAATGGGTGTGCTGGCATTTGCCCTCTACGGAGCAGATAAGTACAAGGCGGTGCATCAGATGTGGCGTATACCGGAGAAGGTGCTGCTGGGCGCAGGACTGCTGGGCGGCGCGGCGGGAGCTCTGATCGGGATGAAGATATTTCACCACAAGACCCGCCGCTGGTACTTCTGGGCGGTCAATCTGGCGGGGCTGCTGATACAGATGAGGCTGCTGGCATACCTGAAAGGATACCTGACGTGACATCAAGGGCAAAAGATGAGCCCTTGATGTAAGCGAGCTGTCTTTAACCCACGGAATATCCCAGATGGAAGGTCAGCCACTGACCTGCGACAGGGGCGATGGAGCGGCCTGTGATGCCGTGCGCTGCGCAGTATTCGTTGACCTTGGCAGCGACCTCGCTGCGCTGCTCGACGCTCTGAGACTGAGTACACAGCGGAATGATATATTCCGCGCCTGATCTTTGCAGGATCTCGGCGAAGCTCTCCACATGCTCATTGACATCCTTCTCGCAGTGGCGAAGCACCAGATTCGGTTTATAGCGCTCCCATTCGGAGAGCTCGCTCTCGTAGCGACCGGAATCCAGCGCGATGCGGAAGTTGCTCTTGAGAGTGATCAGATAGTTGTTGTTGATCAGGGAGCCCAGCAGTCCGAACCTCTTTTCCGCTTCATCTCCCTCAAAGAGCGTTGTCTCACTTGGCTTTGGCGCAGCGACTCTTGCTGTATGCCGTCCGGGCAGCAGCCTGATCCGATACTCGTCGAAGTTGAGCGTTGTGCCTACCGATACCGGGATAAATGCGCCAGGGGCGATATCCTCATGCATCATAAGCGCGGCCGCTGATACACCGTTGAGCACGATGGGAGCGC
>CAVJQN010000063.1:0-29676 GCA_963651635.1 Agathobacter sp. | reverse complement strand
GAGATGAGATATGATCTCCGTGTATATGGCTGAGGATGACGGTGTCGCAGCCCTCCAGATCCTCCACGCCAAAGCCCGAATAAAACTTCTTTTTCCACATATCGTCGGTATCCGGATCCTTGCTCAGCATCGGATCTATGACGATAGTCCTGCCGCTCGGCAGCTTGATCTCACAGCAGTTTTCGACAAACCACCTGAGCTTAAATGCATTGTATTCCATAGTTTTCCTCCTCTCTCAGCACCAGAAGTCAGTCTGGCAATAGATTGGCATCCCGCCCAGCATGGTCAGCTGCGGAACCAGCAGACTACTGCCCTTCAGCTCACCTCCAAGTATGTCACGAAATGTGACAGAAACGTCCTTTTTCTTCATGATCGCTATATCGGCATATGCGCCCGGCGTCAGAGTTCCTATACTGCCGTCCATATGCATCAGCCGTGCCGGAGTTGCGGTCGCTACTTTGATTATATCAGACAGCTCCATGCCGAGTGCGAGATATTTGGACAGGACATACGGCAGACTCTTGACGAAGCCGGGTCTGTTGGCATGCATGGATGTTATATCGGTGCTGATCACATCGGGGGCAAAGCCGTCCCTGACGGCAGCAGCGGCTATTGACAGCGCGAAGTTGCCGTACCCGTTTGAAGCATCGAAGATGACACCGCGGCGTCTGGCCTCCAGTATCTCAGGGTATATATGCCCTGATTCATCATAGATGGTATATCCGCGCCCGTTGTAGCAGTGGCAGTAGATGTCTCCGGCCCGCAGAAGTCCTGCAATCTGCGGAGCAGGCGCCGCCGCGTCAGTCACATGGACGCAGACACTGCATCCGGGTATATCATCGGCGATATCTATCACAGCCTTGAGGTAGGAAAGAGCCAGAGCCTCATCATCCGGAAATGCCCCCTTGGAGAACTTCACCTTCAGTCCCAGCAGCTGCTGAGGGTACTTGTCAAACAGGCGGTGCAGCTCCCGCAGGTCGTATTTATCAGGATCGTAATCCTCCTGCACTGTGAAGCTGACCTGACCGGCACAGAAGGGCAGCAGATAGCTCTTAAGCCGCAGAGAGCTGCTTACCACATCCGACCTGAAGTATGCTTCAAAATTGGATGTACCGGCACTTCCTGCATCGACCGCTGCCGTGACGCCCTGCGCTGCCAGCATATCGGCGCACACTCCGGCTGTGCTGCCGGAGTGAAAGAGGTGGGTATGAAAATCTATCAGACCCGGCGTCACGATGCAGCCTGATGCATCTATGACATTGACCGCACCGTCAGCGAGGGATGCTTCGATGATCTTGTTTCCTGCTACGGCTATATCCTCTGCCGCCTCAATATGGCGTGCAGGATCGATGACCGTGCCGCCCTTTATCAAATAGTCTGCTTTCATATATCCTCGGACTCCGCCTTCTGCATATATTCCTGCAGCCGCTCCCGAGACGACTCCGCATAGTGACACGCAACCAGATGACCTTCTCCCACCTTGCGCAGCGAGGGACATTCCTCGTGACAACGCTCCTGCGCCATCCAGCATCTCTTGGCAAAGCGGCATCCCTTCGGCGGGTCGATAGGACTCGGCACATCGCCTGTCAGCACGATGCGCTTGGACTTGTTCTTGAAGTCAACCTTGGGTACGGCGCTCAGCAGCGCGATAGAGTACGGGTGCATCGGATGAGCAAACATGGTGCGCTTATCCGCTTTTTCGGCAATCTGTCCCAGATACATGACAGCTATCTCGTCGGAGATATGGCGCACTACGCTCAGATCATGGGAGATGAACAGATACGACAGCCCCTTCCTCTCCTGCAGATCCATCAGCAGATTGATTATAGTCGCCTGTATGGAGACATCCAGCGCGGAGACCGGCTCATCGCATACGATAAATCGCGGATCCAGCGACAGCGCCCGGGCGATACCGCAGAGCTGACGACGCCCGCCGTCCAGCTCATGCGGGTACAGATCCAGTACATATTCCTCGATACCGCATTCGGCTATCAGATCACGGATCTTTTCGTCCAGCTCCGGCCCTTTTTTCATCCCATGGATGATATAGGACTCCGACAGTATGGATCTGACGGTCTTGCGCGGGTTCAGGCTGGAATACGGATCCTGAAAGATGATCTGTACATTTTTCCTGTATTCCATCAGCCTGTCGCCTGTAGCGCCGACCACGTCCTCGCCGTCAAACGCTATGCTGCCCTCTGTGGGCTCAAGCAGCTTCATGATTACATTGCCGACCGTAGATTTGCCGCATCCGGACTCGCCGACCAGACCGAGAGTCTTGCCCGGATATATCTCAAGATCGACACCATCGATAGCGTGGAGGTAGCCCTTGCCCTTGATATCGAAGTATTTTTTTAGATTTTTCACTTCCAGCAGCGGCTTATTTATCACATCGTTCACGTTCAGTCCTCCATTTCAAAGCAGGCGGCATAATGCTGTCCGCCCACATGCTTCAGCTGCGGAATCTGTGTCATGCAGCGCTGCGTGCAGTGATCACAGCGCGGGTGGAACTTGCAGCCCTCGGGGAGTCTCTGGGCATTGGCCACATTGCCCTTGATATGAGCAAGCCGCGTCTGCTCCAGATCCAGTCTCGGTATGGCGTTGAGCAGGCTCTTGGCATACCAGTGCTTAGGATCGGTAAATACCTCCTCGACTGTGCCTGTCTCTACGATGGTTCCTGCATATATTACCGCGACCTTCTCACACAGCTCCGCGATAATGCCTAGACTGTGGGTGATCATGAGCAGCGATGTGGAGTGCTCGTGCTGGAGCTTCTTCATCAGCTCCAGTATCTGTGCCTGGATAGTAACGTCAAGCGCCGTGGTCGGCTCATCGGCTATCAGCAGCTCGGGATTGCAGGCCAGCGCCGCAGCGATGCCTACACGCTGACGCATGCCTCCTGAAAACTGGTGAGGATAGTCCGTACGACGGTTGGCCGGGATGCCTACGGTCTCAAGGATACGTCCGGCCTCCAGATCGGCCTCCTTTTTGCTCAGATGCTGATGCACCCTCAGTACGACGGCAATCTGTTCGCCTACGGTGAAGACGGGATTGAGCGACGTCAGCGGGTTCTGGAATATCATGCTTATCTCATTGCCGCGCATCTCCAGCAGACGCTTTTCCTTCATCTGAAATACGCTCTCGCCCTTGAATTTGATATCGCCGCCTGTGATATGCCCTACTCCCTCCGGGAGCAGGTTCAACATCGCGAGCGCCGTAGTAGTCTTGCCTGCGCCTGTTTCTCCAACCAGACCGAAAGCCTCGCCCTTGCCTATGGTGAGGTTGATCCCGTTCAGTGCCTTGGCAGTAGCGCGGCCGGTGCGGTATTCCGCATAGAGATTTTCGATTTTAAGTAATTCTTCCATGCCGCCCTCCTTAATCTTTATTTCTGGGATCCAGCACATCGCGGATTCCGTCGCCGAGGAAGTTGAAGGCCAGTACAGTGACCATAAGAGCCATACCCGGTACTATGACAGTCCACGGCGCATAGGTGATATATGTACGGCCGTCTGATATCATGGAGCCCCATGACGGGTGCGGCAGCGGAACTCCGCATCCAAGATAGCTCAGTCCGGCCTCGAGAAGCACGTTCTGTCCTAAAGACTGACTGGCACTGATGATCAGCGGTGTCAGACAGTTCGGAAGTATCTGCGTGAAGAGTATATGTCGGTCAGAGGCGCCGAGCACCACGGAAGCCTTCACGAACTCCGAGTCCCTGATGGAGAGCACGGACGCTCTCGTGATGCGGGCGAACCGTACCCAGCCGCTCAGAGAGACGACTATGACCAGATTAGCCGTGGAAGCGCCGAGCACAGCCATCACGACTATAGCCAGCATCATGGCGGGAAGTGACATCTGCACGTCTCCGATTCTCATGATGATGTCATCCACCAGTCCGCCGTAGTAGCCGGATATAAGTCCCAGCACCGAGCCTATGATGAGCGGGATGACTACGCCTGCAAATGCTATGAGCAGTGAGGCACGGCTTCCTATGAGGAGCCTTGAGAAGATGTCTTCACCCACGCCGTCCGTGCCGAGGATATGTCCTGACAGGCCGTGCGAAAACCACTCGGGAGCTATCAGCTTCTGTGCCAGATTGACCTTCTCGGGATCAAAGCGGATGATATACGGCGCGAGCAGCGCGAGCAGCACGATAATGAGCGAGAGCACAAAGCCTATCATAAAGAACTGGCTCTTGCGCATACGCCTGAATAGTTCTTTTCTTGACATATTGACCTCCTTAACCCAGCTTCATCCGCGGATCCACCAGCGTATATACGATATCTACCGCCAGATTCACCAGTACGAACAGGCTTGACGAGATCAACAATATCGCCTGCACCAAGGGATAATCACGAAGCGATACGGATTTCATCATCAGGTTGCCGATGCCCGGCCAGCCGAATACACTCTCGGTAATCACTGATCCGGCGAGCATGTTGGCTATGTTCAATCCGATGATTGTGATTACGGGGAGCATAGCGTTCTTGAGGGCAAACTTCGTGAACACAGTGAATTTATTGAGACCTCTCGCATATGTCGCAGTGATGTAGTCCTCGCTCAGTATGTCAAACATACTGGAGCGGAGCTGACGCACCACTGCGGCAGTCATCGACATGCCCAGCGTCACGCCCGGAAGGATGATATTGGCAAAGGAGCCGTAGCCCTGAACCGGCAGCACCTTCAGCGTCACGCCAAACACCAGGATGAGCAGCACTCCCAGCCATACAGGTGAGAGTGCATTGCCCATCACGGCGATGAACATGCCGAATATGTCGAAGAAGCCGCCCTTTTTCTTGCTGGCAAGAAGACCAATCGGTATGCTCGTGACCAGCGATACCAGCGTCGCAAAGCATGTCAGCTGGATAGTCGCGGGCATACGTGAGGAGATCAGATCTATGCAGCTCTTGTTGTAGTACGTAGATACTCCGAAATCGCCCCTCAGCACCCTGCCGATGAACATTCCGTATTGAACCAGTATAGGCTTGTCCAGTCCCATGGAGCTGCGGTACTCGGCCAGCTGCTCCGGAGAGGCGCTGTCTCCCAGCATGATCCTCGCCGGATCTCCGGGGATGAGCCGCAATATGAAGAACGCCACCATGGAGGCGACCAGCAGCACGAGCACCGAATAGGCCAGCCTTTTAATCAGAAATTTTATCTTTGGATTCATTTAGGCAGTTTCCTCTTAGCTTATCTTGCATTTTAAGCGTATTTGTCATTTGGCGTAGGTGAGACCGAGCAGATCCACGGTGCGGTTGGGACGTACCACGAAGTTGCTCCATCCGTCGCGTACTGCGTAGTTGCCGTCGAGGATAAACAGGCCGACCAGCGGATCGCAGTCCTCGTTCATGATTTTGTATGCAGCCTGCAGTTTTTCCTGCTGCTCCTGAGCATTGGGCGCGCCGTTTGCCGCCTCAAAAGCATCTCTGACCTCCTGCGTGCCGTTGTAGTTTCCGTAGTTCGTAGATACCTGCAGATAGCACCAGAAGGCACTGTTGGCAGACTGGTCAAAGTTGGAGAGGCACATATCATAGTCACCCGATGCACGTCTGTCGAGGAAGGACGCACTCTCCAGCATGGACAGCTCTACATTGAAGCCTACATCCTCCATCATGGAGATGATGGCCTGTACCAGCTCGGAGGTTCGGGGCAGGAAGGTGGAGGCAGCCATGAAATCTATAGCCTCACCGTTGTAGGATGACTGCGCCAGCAGCTCTCTGGCCTTGTCGGGGTCATACTTGTAGTAATCCGACTCGTATCCGTCGATATATCCGATATCAAAGGGAATCGTGAACTGTGTAGATGCTGTGCCCATGCCTCCGTAGATAGCGCTTACGATAGACTCACGGTCGATGCACATGGACAGCGCTCTGCGGATATTGATGTCATTGAAGAGCTTGCCCTCTGCGCACTGCAGGCCGAACCAGCCGATCTGAGTACCCGTGAACGGAACAAAGGTGACGCCATCTGCCGATTTCAGACCTTCAATCTCCTCAAAGGGAGCGGAGAGGATCATCTGGAACTCGCCGACCTTGATGGAGGAGACGCGGGTGATATCCTCGTTGACAGGCTTATAGACAATCTTGTCTACGTTCGGGCTGTATGTCGCGCTGTCCCAGAACTCATATTCCTTGTCGAGCTCGAAGACAACCTCGTTGCCGGGATCCCATGAGGTCAGACGGTACGGGCCGCAGCCGTCCACATGATCGAAGTAGGCATCGCCCTCCTTCTCCCACGCATAAGCATTTATATAGAATGCATTGGATGCGGTTGATTCAAATGTCGCAAACGGGCTGCTGAAATGGAAGATGCAGTGCGTGTCGTCTACGATCTCTACATTATCAAGAGTTTTCCATGAGGAGTTCACACGCAGTGTACCGTCCTGAGCATAGCGCTCAAACGTCGCCTTGATGGACTTCGTATCGAACGGGTCTCCTGAATGGAACTTCACGCCCTCCTGGAGAGTAACTGACCAGTCCTTGCCGTCCTCTGAGGATGACCATTCCTTGAACAGCCCGGGATGGAACTTCAGCTCTGCATCGGTACGAATCAGATTATCATATGCCAGCGGAAACAGCATAGATGAAGGCGTATTCATCGCCATGCCCGGATCGAGAGACTGGATATCCTCGGTAGAGCTGATGGTAAATGTGATAGGTTCGTCCGACTTCGCATCTGTCTGTGCCGAGCCGGATGAGCCGGTGCCGGATGAGCCGCCGCATGCCGTAAGGCTCAATGCCAGCGCCGCCGCCATGATTGCCGCCATGATTCTCTTCTTCATATATTCCTCCTTCAAAAATCGGAACAAAATTTGTTGCATTCATTTCTTATCATTGCCGCACGACAAAATAAATAAATGAAACTTTCACAACTGCATGATTTTTGTCAAAAACGCATAATAATATGCATGATGACAAGAAATGTGAATTTGCCATTATGGCGTTTTGTGTATATACTGAAGGACATCTGAATCACATGTCGGGCTTGCGATGAATCTCCGGAGAGGCTTTCGGACCCCGCAGGTACAGATGTGACAGGGGACGGCGATGAAACAAATATTCAGAAAAAATGATGTATATCTGGAGATAGTACGGCTACTGGCCGTATTCTCGATTTTTATACTTATCGCAGTCACCATAGTCATTTCTTTGATATTTAACACGGAGCAGCAGCGGCGTATCCGCGATCAGTACGAAAACAGTCTGAGCGATTCAATCACATTCTTTGACACGACGCTGAGCAATATCGCTGACACACTCACCCATATCACACTTTCCTCAGAGATAGTCGCCGATATATTCTCGACTCCGGACCAGCGCTCTGTCAAGAACTCACGAGCAGGACTCTCGCTCAATACCATAGCGACCAAGACACAGCTGATAAATGAGATGCGTTTGTATCTGGAAGAACAGAAATGTGTCATTTCTTCAGATACACATATAGAAGATTATGTCGCTCTGCCGACAGGCGATCTGATGAAAGCCTATATTGACGGAGAGCTTTCCTGTACCGGGTTTCAGCGCAACGGGTATACAACAGACGTTTATGTAGACGGAGAAAACCTGTGCCTGTTCAGACCGTTTCCGTTCACCGGTGAGAAAAGGAGAGGCGTCCTCATGTGCAGACTGAACTCCTCTTTGCTGAGGACAGTGATGCAAAGTCACAGCTATCCCTCAGGCCTGAGCATGCTGAGCCCCGACGGGACGCTGCTGTTGTCCGGGGCATCGGATGAGGATCGGGAGACTCTGAGCACAGGCACAGCTGCCGATGCAGCCTCCGCACAAAGCGCTCAGCTCGGTGCGTCATGGATACAGCGGGTATCACCGCTGACAGGGATGCGCTTCGTGACCAATGTCGGACGCTCCTCTTTCATCATGCCGGGAGAGGATCTTGCTCTGTACCTGCTGATCACGAGTATTCTGATACTTGCGGCTACGATGCTGCTGGCGAAGCTGCTGATTGCACGCTATGTGACGCCGCTGCAGGAGATGGTAAGGACTGCCGAGGAGAGCTTCGGAGCGAAGGAGACGACAGACGGCAACGAGCTGACCTTTCTGAAAAATGTGCTCAGCGACTACTCATACAATCGCTCGACCGTAGATCATATCCTGAACGGGATCATGCCGGAGCTGAGGGAGCAGTTCATCCGCAATCTGCTGACAGGCAGAGTCACGGATCGCACCTACGTTGCGAGGATGTTCCAGATGCTGGCCATCCCGTTCGATGATGAGGGCTCCTATGCGGTTGCTGTTCTTTCCGATTTCAATGAGGAGACTACGTCGGAATGGCTGGAAAAGGCAGCGGAGATACTTGATGCATATCCGTTTGACACCGGGCATTTTCGTGTTGTCACGCAGATACTATACAGGGAGAGACATCTGGTTCTGCTGGCAGAACTGCGCGATATGGACTATCCGCAGATGGAGATGGAGTGGAAGATATTTTCCGGAAGAGCTGACAACGAGTTTCGCAAGGCCGGACTCATGGTCAATGTCGGGAGAAGCGAGCTGTATAACGATGTCATGCTGCTGGAGTCCGGATACAGACAGGCGGTGTATTACTGCTCTCAGGATCACTCCGACAGAATCCGGGAATATGACTATATGCATGAGCAGGCCGCAGCAGTCATAGATGCTGCCGCTCGTGACGGATTGGCGTCGGCGATGGATGATATCTCTAGGTTTGCCGAGCATGTCGATGGCCTGACAAAGCCCCTGTCGAGCAAATGGCAGAGGCTGGAGCAGTTTCGTGTGATCCTGCTGAGCAAGGCGGCAGAGAGATATATACCTATGCCGGAGGACACGGAATCACACAGCATCACCTATCCCTCAGAGATGACCGAAGATATATATCAAAGTGCACGTGAGGAATTTATCGGCCTTTATAAGGATATACTGACGGTCGTCACGGACTACTATAAGGGATACCAGACCTCGCGGATCCGTCAGGTGTTTGACTATCTGGATGCGCATTATCTCGAACCTGATGTGTCTCTGAACTCCATCGCGGAGGCAGTGGGACTCAATCCGACCTATCTGTCCAAGTTATTCAAGGCCAAGACCAGTGTCAACTTCCTCGGATATCTGAACACCCTGCGCGTCAAAAAGGCTCAGGAGCTGCTTGCAGACACGGGCATCAGCATCAAGGATATCGCCTCGGCTGTAGGCTATACATCTCAGCAGACCTTTATCCGCGTATTCGGCAAATATACCGGAATGACGCCGGGCAGATACCGCAGGAGCCTGATCATGGGCGAGTAGGAAAAGCTCGCTTGTTTTATCTCGCCGCCGGCTTTATACTCTTGTAGGTATCTATGGGGGATACTGCGGCTTCAATTTGCAAAAGGAGAAGAAAACATGAGTGCAATCAAATCGATCGTGGCAAGAGAGGTACTTGATTCCAGAGGCAATCCGACGGTGGCATGCGTAGTGACTACACAGGCTGGCGGCAGAGGCGTGGCGATGTCTCCGTCCGGCGCGTCCACGGGTATACACGAGGCGCATGAGCTGCGCGACGGCGACAAGAAAAGATACGGCGGCAAGGGCGTGCTCAAGGCAGTCGAGAATGTCAATACAGAGATAGCGAAGGCGCTGATAGGCCTTGATTCCTGCGACCAGGTCGGTCTCGATGAGAAGATGATAGAGCTGGACGGCACACCCAACAAGGGACGCCTCGGCGCCAATGCCATCCTCGCTGTATCGCTGGCAGCGGCAAAGGCGAGCGCGGATGAGAGAGATATGCCGCTGTACAGATATATCGGCGGAGTCGGTGCATATACACTGCCCGTGCCCATGATGAATGTCCTCAACGGCGGCAGCCATGCGGTATCGTCGGTGGATTTTCAGGAGTATATGCTCGTGCCCGTAGGCGCGGCTACATTCCATGAGGCGGTACGTATGGGCGCGGAGGTATTCCATGAGCTCAAGAAGGTGCTGCTGGAGATGAACCAGACCACGACGGTAGGCGATGAGGGCGGCTACGCTCCCTCCCTTGGCAGCAACGAGGAGCCCTTTGAGGTCATCTGCAAGGCGATAGAGAGAGCCGGATATGTACCGGGACAGGATATGTGCATCTCCGCGGACTTTGCATCATCGGAGTTCTACGATGCGGACAAGAAGGTCTACAATCTCGCACGCTCGGGCGAGGGTGAGAAGACCTCCGACGAGATGATCGAGTACGTAGAGAGACTCCTTGACAAGTATCCGATAGTCACGATAGAGGATGCGCTGGCTGAGGACGACTGGGAGGGCTGGGCGAAGCTCACCGAGAGAGTCGGCGACAGAGTAGGTCTCGTAGGCGACGATCTCTTCGTCACGAACAAGGAGCGTGTGGCAAAAGGTATAGAGCTGCACACTGCTAATGCCGTCCTGATAAAGCTCAACCAGATCGGATCACTCACTGAGACAATACAGACCATGAATCTCGCCCACAGAAACGGCTGGATGAATGTCGTATCTCACCGCTCGGGAGAGACTGAGGATACCACGATAGCGGATCTTTCGGTGGCTATGGGCTCGGCGATGATCAAGACAGGCTCTATGTCCAGATCCGAGAGGATAGCGAAGTACAACCGCCTGATGGAGATCGAGGACGAGCTCGGCAGTGACGCTCACTACCTCGGCTGGGAGGCATTGAAGAAGTATCGCAGGTGAGCGGATAGCTGTATATGATGCATCTGTATGTGAGGCATACCTTTAATCATATCTTTGCATGAGAGTACAGCTTCCCGCAAAATATCAGGTGCGTCATATACATATCAAAAGCTCCCACACCCCGGCTTGCAGTAAACCTTGGGTGAGGGAGCTTTTTATTGTGTTTTATGCCGCAACCTCGTGCAGTCCTGCGCGCCTTGTAGGGGAACACTGATTTAATCAGCATTTCCTCAGTCGGTCTCCATAGTGCTCAGCACGTGCTCGAAGTCGCGCAGACGCTTCTCCGTACCGATCCATTCCATTGAAAGTACCGCATTGGCTATCTGCTCCGATATGATGCAGTTCGCCGTGGATGAGTAGAAGGGAAGCACGGTACGCCCTATGGACTGTATCAGCAGGTCTGCCTCCAGTGCTATCTCGGACGCGCGCTGATCGGTTATCACTATCAGACTGATCCCGCTGCGGCGGATGAACTGGAGCATCTGCTTCTCATAATTCGTATATCGTCCGAAGCAGAACCATATCAGACAGTCGTCATGCGTGAAGTCCATCGCCGATTGAAATGCGGAGTAGTCGGCAGCCGGCAGCAGCAGGATGTTCGGCGTAGTCAGCTTCAGCAGATTTGCACATATCTCCGCCGAGGCATGACGGAAACGCGTACCGAGGATGTACCTGTTCCTGCTTCCGAGTATCATCTTGGCAGCCGCCTCAAATATCTTGGGAGAATTGCGATTGAAGATATCACCCACTATACGGAGATAGGCTGTCTTGATGTCCTCTGACTCTGTATTGTCACAGGGATTGTTCTTTTTTGATACATAGCTGACTATCGGGCTGGGCG
This sequence comes from Agathobacter sp., assembly GCA_963651635.1. Lineage (GTDB taxonomy): Bacteria > Bacillota > Clostridia > Lachnospirales > Lachnospiraceae > Darwinimomas. The sequence continues at coordinate 18,183 of CAVJQN010000063.1, read as the reverse complement.
AGAGCGTATCCGCAGAGGTATTAGCTATCTCCGCCTGTATAGCCTGCTTGAACTCCACGAAGCCGGAGTATCCCAGCGAACGGACGAACCGGATGACCGACACATCGCTGACCCCGGTCTGACGTGCTATCTCGGCTGTGGACAGCAGGGGCAGCGCCTGCTTGTTTTGCAGACAGAACTCCGCTATCCTGCGGTGTGCCTGCGTCAGATTGCTGCTCTTGATGCGCTCTTCCAGATTTTCCATGTATATCCCTGCCTGTTTGAAGGTATTTTATGTTTTGCGGGTCTCAAGGTCAAACGTCTTATCGTGCAAGCACGAACGACTTTTTGACTTTGAGACCCTGATATCATAGTATTCTTTTTACAATCCCGCAAGTCAGCGTCTGGTCTGGAGCTGGTGATAGCCCAGCTCGCGGCGCGCGTCCTTGAGGCGGCTTCCGGCGAGCACGCGCTGACGGATAGCCTCTTCCTTCTCCTCTATCTCCTTGGCGACGGCGAGGATCTCCTCGGCTCTTGTCTGCGGTATGACCACAGCGCCGGTGTCGTCGGCGAGTATCAGATCACCCGGCAGCACCTGCACATTGCTGATATTGACCGGCTCGTTGATATGATCCACATAGACGCGGTCCTTGCCGGTGACCATATAGGTGCTCTTGGTAAATATAGGATAGTGCAGCTCGCGGATCACGGGTACATCACGGCATACGCCGTCGATCAGAGTGCCTGCGATACCGTTCTTGGAGGCATACAGCGACATGATATCGCCCCATACCGTGCAGTCCAGCCGCCCGCCGTTGTCGATGACGACCACCTGACCCGGCTTTACATCATCTATGAAGTCTCCGACATTGTCCTTGTGGATCCCGCAGGGGACGTAGTGCACCGTAAATGCAGGTCCGCACATACGTGTACCCGGGACTACGGCATGGATGCCCAGCAGTCCGGCCTTCAGTCCGAGACGGTCCATCGCATCTGATACCGCAGGCGTGTCGAACTTCAAAAACTCATCTATGATCTCTTTTGATATCTCTTTATATTCAGCCATATTATTTCTTCAGCATGTGAACATAGTCGTACTTTGCGTCAACCTCGAGCATATCGCCGCCTGCGCCGACCTCGTCCATCATCTTGGACTCCTTTCCTTCAAGCTCCTCTGCCTTGTTCAGCACCTCAAGATAGCGCTCCTTCGGTACGATGGTGACGCCGCTGCGGTCGCCGATGACGATATCGCCGGGACGTACCTGTACGCCTGCGAACTGAACCATGCCGTTGGTCTCATATACCATGATGCGTCCGCGTGATGTACGAACTACGGCTGTACGTGAGAATACCGGGAACTTTGCATTGTAGAAGTCGTCTACATCTCTTACTGCGCCGTCTACGATGACGCCGTTGACGCCCTTGGTCTTGGCTGCATTGGCAAGCAGACCGCCCCATGCGGATGTTGCCGTATCGCCGCCGTTGTCTACTACGATGACATCGCCGGGCTTAGCCATAGCGATAGCCTCTGAGCACAGATGCGTGGAGGGCATGGGTGTCTCGCCCGTGGGACCGATCTTGACTGTCAGCGCCTCGCCGACGAGCTTGGGGCAGCCCTCATATACGGGACGTACACCATATGTAGATCCCTTCATGCCGAGTGCATCGAGTGCATCTGAGATATTGCTGGTGGACAGTGCATAAAAACGCTCATATTCCTGCTGTGTCATGATGTGTTTCTCTCCTTAATGATTTGATTTTTGATCAATGCTGTGACCTGACATATCCCGATCCATCTCCCTTATGGAGACATCGCAGCCGGGCGCGGCACGATGAGAGGACGGGACAACTTTGTGTAGTTACAACAACATGTGAAATGATGATGTAGCATTTGCTTCAATATATGAAGACGGGGTAAATCTGTCAAGTCATTGTTAATAAAATATCAAAAAATACAATAAAATAGCGGTTTGTTAGTAGTTTTCACCAGAATACAGACTGTAAATGTATGGATATGTGACCATTGACTGTAACTATCATTTCATATAGTATCGCAAATGTAGCGAAAACAACATGAACAATATGTGATGCAGCAGTACATCCGTGACAGAGCGGGCGCAGGCGTCAGGGATGCTTACTAAAAGAAAGAGGTGACAGGAATTGCAGTACGAGGAGATAGTGGAGGGATTCAGAGGGATCCCGACAGGCAATGTATGTGACTCCAACGAGCGCGTAGGTGCTATGACCTCAGCGATCCAGGGACTGGACAGGAAGTTCGAGATGGTCGGCAAGGCTCTGACTGTCAGATGCCATCCGTGTGACAACCTGACTATCCACAAGGCGATATGTCTGGCGCATCCCGGCGATGTACTTATCATCGATTGCGCGGGCTATGTCGAGGCAGGGTGCTTCGGCGAGATGTTTGCCATCAGCTGCCGCAAGAGGGGCATCGTCGGCGTAGTCATCGACGGTGCATGCCGCGACAGAAATGCTCTGATTGACATGAACTTCCCGGTATACAGCAGGGCGGTATGTCCGAACGGTACGACCAAGGAGATACTCGGGGATATCGGAGCACCTGTGATGTGCGGAGGGATACGCGTAGAGACAGGTGATATCGTCACCGCCGACGGCGACGGCGTAGTCATCATCAAAAAGGACAGAGCAGAGGAAGTGCTGGAGAAGTCCAGAAAGAAGTTCAACTTCGAGGAGACGACGCTCGGACCGCAGCTCGCTGAGGGCAAGACGACCGTAGAGCTGATGGGCTTTGCGAAGAAACTCGGAATGGAGGATATGTAGCATGCATAAGATAGGCATGATCGGCTTCGGAGAGGCTGCATATTATCTCACAGCCGATATCAAGGAGGGCTCGGCAGAGCTGTATGCCTTTGACATGGTGGCATCGCAGGATACGCCGCGCGGCGCCGAAATAAGGGAGAGAGCGGCTGCAAACAAGGTGACGCTGCTGACCTCCATGGAGGGACTTTTCGCGCAGGCGGACACGATCCTGTGCCTGACGAGCGCGAACTCGGCGCTGCCGATAGCAAAGCAGATAGCACCGCTGCTTAGAGACGGTCAGATATATATAGATATGAACTCCACCTCGCCCGCTACGAAGGAGGAGATAGACAAGGCACTTAAGAGCGCCGCCGGCGACTTCGTAGAGGCGGCGGTCATGGCATCCGTTCCGGCGAACAGGACTAAAACGCCCGTATATCTGTGCGGCAGGAGAGCGGCAGAGGCGGCGAAGATAGCCGAGGACTGCGGGATGAACTTCCATGTACTCTCCGAGCAGATCGGCGCGGCATCCGCCATGAAGATGATCAAGAGCGTGCTGTTCAAGGGCTTTATAGCACTGCTGACGGAGACTGTATTTGCGGCAGAGCGCTACGGCATCACCGACCAGACGATAGGCGCACTCAAGAGCATACTCACTAAGGAGATGACCTTTGAGGATGCCATCAACTACTTCCTGTGCACTGCGGCGACACATTCCGAGCGCCTCGGACACGAGATGGAGGAGGTACTCGCTACGCTGGAGAGCATGGGCGAGAACGATATCATGACCCAGGCTACGCTCAAGAAGATGCAGTGGATCACGGAGCAGGGCTACGGCAAGAAATTTGCGGTACGTCCGGAGAGCTACAAGGCGATCATCGAGTATCGCGACGAGCTGGAGAAAAAGGCAAGATAGGCGCTGCATTGAAGGAGACGGGATATGCATATTGAGTCGATTCAAAAGATGGACGGCTGCGGCTGCTTTCCTACACCGCTGCACCGCCTCGACAACCTCAGCCGCGAGCTGGGCTGCGATCTGCTGATGAAGCGGGACGACCTGACAGGTTTGGGCTTCTCCGGCAACAAGATACGCAAACTCCAGTATCTGGTGCAGGAGGCGAAGTCACAGGGCTGCACGGCGATGCTGACCTTCGGCGGAGTACAGACCAATCACGGACGTCAGATGGCTGCTGTCGCATGCAAGTACGGCATGAAGTCGATCATCATCGCTACGGTAGGCGACGGCAGGGCTCCCGAGAAGCTCAGCGGCAATCTGCTGCTGGACGCGATACTGGACTGTGATGTGCGCTTCCTCGATACATCCTGTCTGGACGGACGGGGACTGAGCCCGGATGAGGTCAAGGCGGAGACGGTCAAGCTCCGCAGGGCGGCAGCCGACCGCGTCATCGCAGAGTACGCGGCGCGCGGCGAAAAGGTATACGAGATGCCCTCGGGCGGCAGCACTCCGCTGGGCTGCATGGGATACTTCTTTGCAGTAAAGGAGATCATGAAGCAGCTGGAGGAGATGGGCACGACGGCACAGTATCTGATATGCCCGTGCGGCTCGAACGGCACATTTGCGGGGCTCTGGCTGGGCAGCAGATATTTCAAGGCGCCGTTTCGCGTGATAGGCGCGTGCGTGAGCCCTCACGGAGCAGTATACAAGCAGAACATGGCCGACTACATCAACGAGACGAGCGCCATGTACGAGTTGGGCATCACGGCGCAGGCACACGAGCTGGAGCTGCTGCTGACCGAATGTGCCGGAACGGCATATGACGCGCCGGATCCGGAGACCTTTGCGGTGATCGAGAGACTGGCGCGCACCGAGGGACTGTTCGTGGATCCATGCTATACGGGCAAGGGCTTTGCGGCAGTGCTGAGGCTGACGCAGTCAGGCGAGATACCCAAGGGCGCTTCGGTCATATTCCTGCATACGGGAGGTCTTCCGGCACTGTTCAGCTCGCAGCATCTCGCGGTATTTTCACAGGAGCTGTGGGAAGGACGCGAGCATCAGGTCATCAGACCGCAGCTGACGGAGGACGGACGATATGTTTGACATATGGGAGGCGGCAAAGACCGCCGGGCAGGACGCGACACGCCACAGACGCTATCTGCACGAGCATCCGGAGCTGTCGGGATATGAGCGCGGGACTGTCAGCTATATATGCAGTCAGCTGGACGGATACGGCATCGGATATACGGTGATACCCAACGGCGGCGTACTGGCGCGGATCGACGGCGTGAGGGAGGGCAGGACTGTCCTGCTGAGAGCGGACTGCGACGCGCTGGCGATCACGGAGAGCACGGTCAACGGAGGCGGACAGGCCAAGAGATGCGTCAGCACCAACCAGGGTGTGGCGCATATGTGCGGACATGACTCGCATACAGCTATGCTTCTTGCGGCGGGAAAGGTGCTGCAGGAGCACAGGGACGAGCTGGAGGGCAGCGTACTGCTGCTGTTTGAGAGAGGCGAGGAGGGAGCACGCTGCATCTACTACGTGATGGAATATCTCCAGACTCACGGCATAGCGATAGACGGCTGCTGGGCCAACCATGTGGTCAACGACCTTCCCGTAGGGGATGTCGCCATACAGGGCGGCGAGACCAATGCGGCGGTATTTGAATATACCATCAGGCTGCGGGGGCGCGACGGACACGCATCACGCCCGGATCGCGCAGTGAACCCGATCGACTGCTTCACGGCTATCGCGTCGGATATGCGGGGCTTTGCGATGCAGCATACATCGCCGTTTGATCCTCTCACGCACTGCATCAGCTTCGTCCATGCGGGGACGGTCAGCAATGTCATAGCGGCGGAGCTGACATTCGGAGGCACATGCAGATTTTTCAATCTGGAGGCGGGACGCGCCTTTGAGAGATATCTGAAGGACTGCGTGGAGGGATGCTGCGCACGGTACGGATGCACGGCAGAGTATCCGGCATTTGCCGAGAGCTATCTGCCTACGATCTGCTCGGAGCCGCTGGCACAGTTCGGACGGAAGGTCGTGGGAGACCTGATCGGGTCTGAGCATATCATACCCAGAAGCAAGGCGATGGGCTCCGAGAGCTACGGAGTGCTGAGTACATTCTATCCCAGCGTGACCGCCAAGGTGGGCATACGCAACGAGAAGCAGGGCATCACGGCGCCGGTGCATACAGCCGAGTTCGAGATAGATGAAGCGGCTATGCCCTACGGGATACTGATGTATACGGCATATGCGGTGGAGTTTTTAAGGCAGAAGCCGGAGGATCCGGGATTCAAGCCGTTTGCAGGGACTATACGTGAGCTGTTCGAGTCCATGCACTGCGGGATACCGGAGCAGTTCGACAGTATGCCGGCACCGGGGAGCGCTCAAAGCCCGAGGTCATGACGGCACGGCTGCAAGTACACTGCCGACGCTGCTTACAAAGCACAAGGATACAGCAATAAGGAAAACAGTAAGGAAGGAGCATAAACATGAAAAAGAGAACAGTGAAACGAATCACATGCGCGATGCTGGCGGCTTTTATGCTTATGGGCATGACCGGCTGCGGCGGACAGGGAGGCGCACAGACCGGAACAACTGCTGCTGCGGGTACAGAGACCAAGACCGGAGCCTCTGATACTGCGGCTGCTTCCGCCGAGGCGGCACAGCCCGCCGAGGACTGCAAGGACACCATAACCATCGCTATCCAGTACAACCCGACGGGACTGGATCCGACAGACAACAAGATGCAGGATGACTTCAATATCATCAATGCCATCTATGACACACTGGTATACCGCGACTATGAGAATGACGAGTATCTGCCGAGACTGGCGACCTCATGGGAGTGGAACTCGGATACGACGATGCTCTTCCATCTGCGCGACGACGTATATTTCACCAACGGTGAGAAGATGACGGCAGAGGACGTGGCATACAGCTTCATCACAAGCATCAACAGCGTAGACAACAAGTCCTTCATGGAGCCGTTCAATGCGGAGACGACCAAGGCGATAGACGAGACCACTGTACAGATAGGCTTTGACTATCCCTTCTCGGCAGCGCTGGCATATATCGCCTCCAGCCGAGGCGGCATCGTCTGCAAGTCGGTGCACGAGGAGATAGGAACGGATGCATATGCTCAGGCGCCTCTGGGTACAGGCATGTTTATCTTTGACAAGTGGGTACAGGGCGACTCTATCACGATGCACCGCAACGAGAACTACTGGAACAAGGAGAAGATGCCCGCATACGAGAATCTGATCTACCGTGTAGTCACCGAGGCGAGCGTGCGTGCAGCCGAGGTGGAGAGCGGCGGCGTGGATGCGGCATTTGACATCGTATCCAACGACTTCGGCAGACTCAAGGACAACCCGAACCTGACATGCCTGAACTTCATAGGCTGGACACATACAGGTCTTCAGATGAACGCGGCATGCGAGAAGTTCAAGGATGCTCGTGTGCGCGAGGCACTTTGCATATCTCTTGATATCCCGGCGATAGTGAAGGCGGTATACGGCGACTATGCACAGCCGTGCAGCGGCATCTTCTCCAGCGAGGTACAGGACTTCCTCAAGTGCGGCCCCTATGAGTACGATCCCGAGCGTGCAAAGGAGCTCCTCAAGGAGGCAGGCTACGAGAACGGTCTGGACATCAATATTTGCCTCGGTCATACGGGCAACATCGTACAGTGCACGACACTGGCGCAGGAGTACTGGAAGCAGGTGGGCATCAACGCGACCATCGAGCAGATGGAGGTCGGCTCCATGATCGAGCGCAACAACGCAGGCGTCAATGAGTTCTCCAGTTCATTTACCACGATCCATTCGGGTACCGCGGGAGACGGTCTCAAGAAGTGGTCTTCAAAATGGGTCGGCGCGCTCCATATGAACGATCCGTACATCGACGAGATGCTGGAAAAGGGTCTTTCGGCGATGAATCCCGAGGAGCGCCACAAGATATATACAGAGCTGCAGCAGTACATGTGGGACGGTCACTATGAGATCACGATGGCATTCCCAAGCACACTGTTCGTACACAGCGCGAAGATGACGGGCCTCACCCTCACACCCAACGCGCAGATACTCGATTACAGCACGCTGAGAGTTGCTAAGTAATCAAAAAGATACAGTACAAACCCTAATCATACGTCCTGCGGATCGGCCGGTCCGGTTCGCAGGACACGGGGAGTTTACATCAGGAGCAGAAAGATGAAAAAGATGACAGCAAAGAGATACGCCTGTGCGGCGCTTGCAGCACTGATGCTCATGGGCACGACAGCCTGCGGCAACGGCGGCGGCGCGACAGGAGCGACAGGAGCGACAGGCACGACAGGCACACAGGCAGGAGCTGCCGATACGACGGCGTCCGGGACAGAGACGACCGCAGCGGCGCAGGACTGCAAGGATACAGTCACGATAGCTATACAGTTCAACCCGCTGGGACTTGATCCTACCAGCAACAAGATGCAGGACGATTTCAATATCATGGACGCGATATATGACAAGCTCGTGCTCCGTGACTATGAAAATGATGAATTTCTGCCCAATCTCGCGACCTCATGGGAGTGGAACTCGGATACGACGATGCTCTTCCATCTGCGCGATGACGTCTACTTCACCAACGGTGAGAAGATGACGGCAGAGGACGTGGCATACAGCTTCATCACGGGCATGAACAGTGCCGACAACAAGGCGTTCATGAATCCGTTCAACGAGGAGACGACCAAGGCTATCGACGAGACCACGGTACAGATAGGCTTTGACTATCCCTTCTCGGCAGCGCTCGCGTATATCGCCTCCACCAGAGGCAATATCGTCTGCAAGTCCGTACATGAGAAGATAGGCGGCGATGCGTATGCTCAGAATCCGATAGGAACCGGCATGTTCATATTTGACAAGTGGGTACAGGGCGACTCGGTCACGCTTCACCGCAATGACGAGTACTGGAACAAGGATCGCATGCCCGCATACAAGAATCTGATCTTCCGCGTAGTTACGGAGTCGAGCGTGCGCGCGGCTGAGGTAGAGAGCGGCGGTGTAGATGCGTCATTTGACATCGTGCCCAATGATTTCAGCAGACTGCAGAACAACCCCGATCTGACATGCCTGAACTTCATCGGATGGTCCCATACAGGACTGCAGATGAACTCGGCATGTGAGAAGTTCAAGGATCCCCGCGTGCGTGAGGCGCTCTGCATATCTCTTGATATCCCGGCGATAGTAAAGGCGGTATACGGCGACTACGCGGCACCTTGCAGCGGCATCTTCTCCAGCGAGGTACAGGACTTCTACAAGTGCGGCCCCTACGAGTACAACCCGGAGCGTGCGAAGGAGCTCCTCAAGGAGGCGGGATATGAGAACGGTCTGGATGTCAATGTCTGCCTCGGTCATAGCGGCAATCTGGTACAGTGCGTGACACTGGCTCAGGAGTACTGGAAGCAGGTAGGCATCAACGCGACCATCGAGCAGATGGAGGTCGGCTCCATGGTAGAGCGCAACAACGCAGGCGTCAACGAGTTCTCCAGTGCATCAACCACACCGGCTTCCGGAACGGCGGGAGATGTGCTCAAGAAATGGTCTTCAACCTGGGTAGGCGCGCTTCATATGAACGATCCGTATATCGACGAGATGCTCCAGAAGGGACTGTCGGCAAAGACACCCGAGGAGCGCCGCGAGACCTATGCGACACTGCAGCAGTATCTGTGGGATGCACACTATGAGATCACGATGGCATTCCCCAGTATCCTGTTTGTTCACAGCAAGAAGATGACAGGCATCACCATCACACCCGGAGTGCAGATACTTGATTACAGCACTATCAGGGTCGCAAAGTAATCTGAGATATTAGAGCGATACACATGTCTGCCGGAGAGGATATAAGGCTCCGGCAGGCTAATCAAGGAAGGTACATAGGAAGGAGAAAGAAATCCGCGATGATCAAATATATTCTCCGCAGGATACTGCTGCTGATCCCGGTGCTGCTGGGCGTAGCGGTGCTGATATTCACATTGCTTTATTTCACGCCGGGCGATCCCGCCATCACCATACTGGGTGATACCGCGACTCAGGAGGAGCTGGAGGCATGCCGTGAGTCTCTCGGTCTGAACGATCCGTATATCGTGCAGCTGGGCAAATACATCTGGAATGTATGTCACGGCGATTTCGGTACGTCCTATCTGAACGGACGCTCCGTATCGCAGGATCTGCTGGAACGCTTCCCGACTACTATGAAGCTCGCTCTTTTGAGCACGATGGTAGCGGTCGTGGTGGCGATACCGCTGGGCATAGTCTCGGCGACGCACCAGAACAAGCTGATCGATACCGTGGCGAGGCTGGTATCGCTCGTCTTTGTATCGATGCCCAACTTCTGGTCGGGCTTCATGCTCATCATCATATTTGCGGTTAATCTGAAATGGCTCCCGGCATCCGGCTTCTACGGTCCCAAGTACTGGGTGCTGCCGATGGTATGTCTCGGTATGAGCGTGACCGGTGAGATCATGAGATCCACCAGATCCAGCATGCTGGAGGTCATCCGTCAGGACTATATCAGAACCGCACGTGCCAAGGGCGCGTCAGAGAGAACCGTCATCTGGCATCACGCTTTGAAAAACGCGCTGATCCCCGTCGTGACTATCATAGGAATACGTATCGGAATCAGCCTCGGAGGCTCGATACTGACAGAGTCGATCTTCTCTATCCCGGGTCTGGGACGCTATCTCGTCGATGCAGTCAAGGCGCGTGACTACCCGATAGTGCGCGGAGGTGTTCTTTTGATAGCGCTGGCATACGGCGTAGTGAATCTGCTGGTTGATATCGTATATGCGTATATCGATCCGCGTATCAAGTCACAGTATCAGACTCCCAAGCGTGCTCACAAGAGTGCTGCTCAGAAAGAGGGGGTGTAAGCATGGCACAGAATCAGTCATCAGAGAAGCGCAGGAAGAAAAATTCCAATATGCGTCAGATACTTCACCGCTATATGAAGAACAAGGCGGCGGTGATCTCGGCAGTGATCATGGTACTGCTGGTGCTCTCCGCGATATTTGCGGATTTCATCACGGTTCATGACATCAGCTCCAGTGATCTGAGCAATATCCTCGCAGGTCCGTCGAGTCAGTACTGGCTGGGCACGGATCACCTCGGAAGAGACCTCTTCGCCAGAATAGTATACGGAGGACGTATATCTCTGGCAGTCGGCTTCATCGCCGTGGGCATAGGCATGCTCTTCGGCTGCTCCATCGGAGCCGTATCCGCATACAAGGGCGGCAAGTTCGATATGTACGTGATGCGAGTGCTGGATGTATTCCAGTCGATACCGAGTATGCTGCTGGCTATCGCGATATCCGCGACGCTGGGAAGCGGCATCTACAACTGCATGATAGCAGTCGGCATCACCAATATACCGAGATTTGCACGTGTCATCAGGGCATCGGTCATGACGATCAAGGAGTCGGAGTATATCGAGGCATCGAGAGCGCTCGGCGAGAAATCGTGGAAGATCATCGTCAGCCACCTGCTTCCGAACTCACTGGCTCCCATCATAGTGCAGGCATCGCTGAGCATAGGAAGCGGCATCATGGCAAGCTCCAGCCTCAGCTTTCTGGGTCTCGGAGTCAACCCGCCCACACCGGAGTGGGGAAGCATACTCTCCGAGGCGAGGAACTATCTGTATGACAGCCCTACGTTTGTGATATTCCCGGGACTGGTTATAGTCACCAGCATCGTCTGCATGAACCTGATAGGCGATGGTCTGCGCGACGCACTGGATCCCAGACTGAAATAGGAGGAGCAGCATGAGTTTTTTAAGTATTCATGATCTTCGCATCAACTTCGTCACCGACGACGGTACCGTAGAGGCGGTGAACGGGGTCGACCTCTCGCTGGAGAAGGGTGAAACTCTGGGTCTCGTGGGCGAGACGGGTGCAGGAAAGACAACGACGGCTCTCGGAATCATGCGGCTGGTGCCTGCACCTCCCGGCAGGATCACAGACGGTGAGATCATATTTGAGGATCGCAATCTGCTGACACTGAGCGAGGCGGAGATGAGAAAGATACGCGGTGAGAAGATCACCATGATCTTTCAGGATCCGATGACGGCGCTCAACCCGATCATCCCGGTCGGGGATCAGATAGCAGAGGTCGTAAAGCTGCATGAAAAAGGCTTTTCCCGTGCGGACGCACACAAGAGAGCGGCGGAGATGCTGGAGATCGTCGGTATACCCGCGGAGCGCTTCGGAGAGTATCCGCACCAGTTCTCGGGCGGCATGAAGCAGAGGGTCGTGATAGCGATTGCTCTTGCCTGCAACCCGTCGCTGCTGATCGCAGACGAGCCGACGACCGCTCTGGACGTGACGATCCAGGCGCAGGTTCTGACGATGATGAGCAAGCTCAAGGAGAAATTCAACACCTCCATGATCATGATCACTCACGATCTGGGAGTAGTAGCAGAGATATGCGACAAGGTCGCCGTAATGTACGCCGGTCAGATAGTGGAGTCCGGCACGCTGGAGGATATCTACAATCATACGAGCCATCCGTATACCAAGGGGCTCTTCGCCTCCATCCCGAATTTGAAGACAAAGGTGCATCGTCTGACACCTATCGAGGGACTGACACCGAATCCGTGCGAGCTGCCGAAAGGCTGCAAGTTCAACCCGCGATGCCCGTATGCCACGGAGCGCTGCCGTCAGGAGGAGCCGACGAACCGTGAGATCGCTCCGGGACATTTCGTGCGCTGCCACGGCTACGAAGAGAAAGCAGGTGAGATAGATGGATAAGATTCTGGAAGTTACGGATCTGAAAAAATATTTCAATACGCCCAAGGGCAAGCTCCACGCGGTAGACGGTCTCTCCTTCTACATAGAGAGAAGCAAGACGCTGGGAGTGGTCGGAGAGTCCGGCTGCGGCAAGTCCACTCTCGGACGTACGATACTGAACCTGCTCGACGTCACCGACGGCAAGATCATGTTCGACGGCGAGGATGTCACATATATCCGCGGCACGAAGCGCTTCTTTGAGACACGCCGCGATATGCAGCTGATCTTTCAGGATCCCTTCTCATCGCTGGATCCGCGTATGAGCGTATACGACTCCATAGCGGAGCCGCTGCGCATACACAAGGTATGCAAGACCACGGACGAGCTGGATGCCATGGTCAGAAGGCTCATGGATCGCGTGGGTCTGGCGGAGCGTCTGACATATTCATATCCCCACGAGCTGGACGGCGGACGCCGTCAGCGTATCGGCATCGCACGCGCACTGGCGCTCAAGCCCAAGTTCATCGTATGCGACGAGCCCGTATCCGCGCTGGATGTCTCCATCCAGGCACAGGTGCTGAACCTGATGCAGGATCTGCAGGAGGATATGAAGCTGACATATATGTTTATCACGCATGACCTGTCGGTCGTGAAGCATATATCCGACGACATACTGGTCATGTATCTGGGCAAGCTGGCAGAAAAGAGCGAGGCGGACGAGCTGTTTGACAATACGCTCCATCCCTATACGAAGGCTCTGCTGGCGGCGATACCGCTGCCCGTAGTGGGAGAGCGCAAGGAGCGCGAGCTCATCCGCGGAGAGGTATCCTCTCCCATCAATCCCAAGCCGGGATGCCGCTTTGCACCGAGATGCCCGTATGCTACGGATATCTGCTTCAAGGATGATCCTCAGATAGAGGAGGTACTGCCCAAGCACTTCGTGGCCTGCCACAACGTGCGCGCAATCAACGGGCTGAAATGATGCCGGCGGCAAAAGACCTTTTGCAAACATAAGGAGATCAATATGCAGTACGATTTTGATGAAATCATCGAGCGCAGAAATACACGCAGCTCGAAATGGGATAATGTAGGTGCGCGTATAGGCAACCCGGATGCGCTGCCCATGTGGGTGGCAGATATGGATTTCCGTGCACCGCAGCCCGTCATAGATGCACTCAAGGAGAGGATAGAGCTGGGAATATTCGGATATCCGTATGCTCACCGGGATTTCTACAATGAGGTGGCAGGATGGCAGAAGCGCCGTCACGGCTGGAATGTGGATCCCTCGTCCGTGCTGTACGTGGCAAGCGTCATCCCCGCCATGTATGCGGCTGTACAGTGCCTGACCAAGCCCGGAGACAAGGTACTCATACAGCGCCCGGTTTACTACCCCTTCACCAATGCCATCGAGGACAATGACCGCGTGGTCAAGAACTGCCCGCTGGTGATGAAGGACGGACACTATGAGATAGATTTTGACGCGCTGGATGAGGCGGCAGCGGCACCCGACGTAAAGCTCATGCTGCTGTGCAACCCGCACAACCCGGGCGGGCGCGTATTTACGCCGGATGAGCTTCGCCGGATAGGCGAGATATGTCTGCGTCACAATGTCCTGATATTCAGTGACGAGATCCACGGCGATATCGTATATTCGGGACACACTCATACACCGATCGCCTCACTGTCCGAGGAGATAAGCAGCATCACGGTTACGGCGGTAGCACCCAGCAAGACCTTCAATCTGGCGGGTCTGCGTACGGCGGCAGTCATCGCTGAAAACGAGCACCTGCGCAGCCGTATGGCGGCACAGTTCAATACGAACAAGTGCGCGCTCGTATCCACCTTCGGTCTGGACGGCTGCATAGCGGCATATCACAGCGGAGAGGAATATCTGGGACAGCTCCTTACATATCTGGAGGGCAATATCGCATATCTGGACAAGGAGCTGCAGGCGAGGATGCCGCATATCCGCCTGATACAGCCGGAGGGAACATTCCTGGTATGGCTGGACTGCCGCGAGATGGGACTGTCCGACGCGGATCTGGACGATTTCTTCACGAACAAGGCAAAGGTGGCGCTGGACAAGGGCTTCTGGTTCGGAGCACCCGAGGGTTCGGGCTTCATGCGCATGAATATCGCATGCCCGCGCAGCACGATAACGACTGCGCTCGAGAGCATAGAGAAGATATATAAGAGCATGTTCTGATCAATGCATCAAGGAGGATGTACGAGATGAAACGCAATCAAAAGGAATTTCTTGACAGACTGGTTCCGCAGATGGAGCGTACCGGGATAGATGCGCTGCTGCTGACATCTCCCGATTCTGTCTTTTATGCTACGGGCTTTGCGACAGCCATCCCCTATCAGACAGGCAGACTGGGACTCTCGACAGCTGTAGTCACAAAGGACGGAAAGGCGTATGTATTCTGCACGGAATTTGAGAAGCAGAATGCGGCGCTGTCCGTAGATCCGGAGTATGTGGAGATACATACATATCCGACGTGGGTATATATAGAGGACTATACGAAGCCGGGCGAGAAAAAAGAGGTCGTCAACAACCCGCTCAAGACCTATGAGATGGCAGTCGAGGTCATCCCGAACAAGGACAGGGCGGTACTCGGAGTAGAGCCGAACTATCTGCCCTACAAGCCGTATGCATATCTGGAGTCGGTCTTCGGTGCGGATCACATCAAGGACTGCGCGGAGGCTATGCGCGAGGCGAGGGTCATCAAGACACCGTGGGAGATCGAAAACCTCAGAAAGGCTGCCCACTATACTGAGCTGGCTATGCTGGAGGCGGCGAGAGCCATCGTGCCGGGCATGACCGAGGCGGACGTATTCCAGATCTACAATCAGAAGTGCTGGGCGCAGTCCAACGAGGTCATGGATGTCTTTAAGGCACATACCGTGGGCGCGAACTTCGCCCCGGCATGCATCCCGCGCACGGGACGCATCGAGAGAGGCGATATCATCCGTCTGGACGGCGGTGTGAAGGTCAATGCGTACAATGCAGACCTCGCACGTACATTTGCCGTGGGCGGCAAGACCAATGCCAACCGCGAGAGGATCTACGATACGCTCTACAAGGGCTTTGAGGCGGGAAAGGCATGCCTCGGCCCCGGCGAGCCTATGTGCAACGCGTTCTTTGAGGTGCAGCGCGTGGTAGCAGAGCGCGGCATAGAAGGATATATACGCGGACATCACGGACACAGTCTGGGATGCAGCCGCTCGCCCGAGGAGGCTCCGTATCTGGCTCCCGGCGAGAAGCGTCCGCTCGAGCCAGGTATGGTCTTCTGCATGGAGGTGCCGTACTACAGCTCCAGAAACCACAGTTACAATATAGAGGATACATTCGTGATCACGCAGGACGGAGTGGAATTCTTCGCCGTGGCGAATCCGGACCTCTGTTTGTAATGATGCCCCCCGGATTGCCACGCGCTTTGCGCTCCGGCAATCCTGCAAAACATTCGTGGGCATCATCATATTTACCTACCTACCTAAAGTTTGGGGCGGGGGCTTGCGCGAGCAGGCTCCCGTCTCAAACATTTTATACAGATATGGCGCAGACGGGTGCTATAATGGCAGACATACGGAAAATGTCGGAAATGTCGGAAAGATGGGAGATACCTTATGTCGGATATACTCAAGGCGGTGCTGTTCGGTATAGTGGAGGGGGTCACGGAGTGGCTCCCCGTGAGCAGCACCGGGCATCTGATCATATTGAACAGTCTGATAGCGCTGGATGTGTCGGATGAGTTTTACAGCATGTTTCAGGTGGTGATACAGCTGGGCGCGATCATGGCGGTCGTGATGCTCTTCTGGAGCCGGCTGTGGCCGTTCGGGCGCAGGGACAACCGCCGCCCGCTCTTAAAAGACGGATGGGGCGCGTATGTGAAGACTGATATCATAGACCTCTGGCTGCATATAGTCGTCTCATGCGTACCGGCGGCGGTCGTCGGCATCCTGATGGACGATATCCTTGAGGCGCTTTTCTATAACTACCGGACTGTCGCGATCATGCTGATACTGTTCGGCATCGCTTTTATAGTAGTAGAAAATATGCAGGCGGGCAGACGGCCGCGCATCACGCGGGCAGGCGATATCGACTATACCTGTGCGCTGGTCATCGGACTGTTCCAGCTCATAGCGGCGATATTTCCGGGGACGTCACGCTCGGGCGCGACGATAGTAGGCGCTCTGATGATAGGCATATCACGCTCCGCGGCGGCAGAGTATACCTTCTGTCTGGCGGTTCCCGTCATGGCGGGCGCCAGCCTCTTAAAGCTCCTGAAGTTCGGATGGAGCTATACCGGGAAGGAAGTCGCCGTGCTGGCGGTCGGAATGTTCACAGCATGGGCGGTATCGCTCGTTGTGATCAGATTTCTGATGAGCTATATCAGGACGCGGGACTTCAAGATATTCGGGTGGTACCGCATCGCGCTGGGGATAGTGGTGCTGGTGTGCGGCGCGGTGGGGATCATCGGATGAAAGTGAAGATGCTGCAGGATATATCAGGATAAGATGAAACGCACAGCGCAAGCGTGCTGTGAACCGCGGGATATGTATGAAAACCTGCTGACATATCTCATCTTCCGTCTAGCGAGCGTATGATATCGGAGAGCTGCATGATATACATGAAGCCCAGCACCATGGCGAGCTGTGACATGAACATCAGCGACAGAAAGCAGATGAGCGTGCGCAGCGCCCTGCTCTTCATGCCGTATGCGGACAGGAGCCTTGCCAGCGCGATGATGCCGAAGGCGGCGAGATACATGGTGGCGACCATCCCCAGTGTCTGGAAGACGGCATAGACCGTCTCGTACTGAGTGATCACCCGACCGTCGGGACTGACGGCGATAGCGGTGACTGCGAACATCGCGGCTACCGCGCAGCCTGCGATGGCGCCTGTCCATTTCGGCGGATGATATGTAGATACCGGACGCGGCTTCTGCACCTGAAAGCGCAGCTTTCTCAGCAGCAGCAGGCTCACTTCATAGATGATAAAGCCCTGCAAAGCTCCAGCGAACGCCATGGAAATCATCAGCACACGCAGCAGATAGCCGTCGTCCAGCATCGCCTCCGGAAATGCTATCCCTGCCTGCTCCCCCATCTGACGCAGCATTTCCTGCATATCGGCGAGCTGTGACTTGAGACTGACGCCGAAGACGGCGGATATCAGGAAGGTGTCGATCAGATTGACCGCGGCTGACATGAGCATGACCGTCAGCAGGGTCTTGGTGGTATCGAGCTTTTTATACAGGCACAGCCCCAGCACGAAGCCTGTCAGCACGCAAGCCATCTTAAAAAAGAGCGTGCTGACATTACCCAACAGGACGGCGAGCAGAGCCATCGCGGCAAATGCCGACAGGCTAGCCTTCGGTCCGTACAGCGCGGTATATGCGACCATCGGGATGGGTATCAGATATTGAAATCCGCCCTCCAGCATACCGCCCGTCTGGCGGTTGAGAAGCATCAGCAGTCCGAAGATCGCGACGAGCATCGCGCCGGTCGTCAGACGCGTAACATTTTTATGTGTATTCATCGGTTAGAGTGTACTCCTTATGCCTGAGATCAATACATTTGTGTCAATGACCGTTTTCATGTACGTTTTCTTTGATGCACAGGCTTCTGATATTTTCAAGACGATAGCATTATGGCGTATTCATTGCCGGTATGCAAGAAGATGTTGTGACGGACGAT
>CAVJQN010000062.1:0-10465 GCA_963651635.1 Agathobacter sp. | reverse complement strand
CGAGTACGCCCCGGACGGCTATATCTATATATCGGACAACCGTCAGGATATGCACTATACGCAGTTCTTCCGCGTAGCAAGAAAAGCAGGCATCGTCCCCGAGGAGCATTTCCTCGTCCATATCGGCTTCGGGACGATGAACGGAGCAGACGGAAAGCCTTTCAAGACCAGAGCCGGAGGCGTCATGCGTCTCGAACAGCTCATAGCAGACGTAAATGACAAGGTCTGCGAGCGTATCCTTGAGGGACGCGAGATGACGGATGATGAGGCGCGCGCGACGGCAAAGATAGTGGGACTTGCCGCTATCAAGTACGGCGATCTGTCCAATCAGGCGACGAAGGACTACATATTCGACATAGACAGATTTACGTCATTTGAGGGCAATACGGGACCGTATATCCTGTATACCATAGTCAGGATCAAATCCATCCTTGCAAAGTACGCTTCGCAGGGCGGCGTCTACAGCCTTGATGATATCGCAGACAGTACGTCCGACGGCGAGAAGCGGCTGGAGCTGGCACTGGTGAGATTCAACGATGTGATGGAAGGGGCATGGAGAGATCTGGCGCCGCATAAGATATGCCAGTATATCTACGAGGTGTCGGAGGCATTTAACTCCTTCTATCATGAAACCAAGATTCTAACGGAACCGGATGAGAAGAAGAGGAAGTCTTATCTGGCGAAGATAGATATAACCAAGGGTATACTCACGGACTGCATAGGTGTGCTGGGCATACAGGCACCCGACAGGATGTAGATGTGCTCGGAGATGATGGGAGAGCATCTTCGCGTGCGACATACCCGAAAGGCAACTACTAAGGAGGGAAATTCAGAAATGGCATTGGCTACATTCAAGGGCGGAGTGCATCCCTATGAGGGCAAGGAGCTCAGCATGGATGCGCCCATCAAGGAGCTGATACCTCACGGCGAGATGGTATATCCGCTGTCGCAGGGCATCGGCGCACCGTCGCAGCCTGCTGTAGCAGTCGGTGATCGCGTCCTGTGCGGACAGACCATCGCAACCGCAGGCGGCTTCGTTTCTGCCAACATTGTTTCTTCCTGCTCCGGTACTGTAAAGGCTATAGCGCCGCGTCTGACTCAGGGCGGCAGCATGGCCAACAGCATCATTATCGACAATGATGATCAGTACGAGACTCTGGAAGGGATCAATGTTGCCAGGGACTATTCAAATTTCACCAAGGAAGAGATCCTCGGCATGGTCAAGGCAGCCGGTATCGTCGGTCTGGGCGGCGCCGGATTTCCGACTCATGTTAAGCTCGCTCCCAAAAATCCGGACGCAATCGATCATGTCATCGTCAATGCGGCAGAGTGCGAGCCGTATATCACGGCGGACTACAGATGCCTTCTCGAAAAGAGCGAGATGCTCGTCGAGGGGCTCAAGATCATGGTCGGCCTGTTTGACAACGCCAAGGGCGTGATCGCCATCGAGAATAACAAGCCTGAGGCCATCAAAAAGCTCAAAGAGCTGACGGCGAACGAGCCGAAGATCGAGGTCGCTGAGATGCGAACCAAGTATCCTCAGGGTGGAGAGCGCAATATCATCAATGCCATCACGGGAAGGACGCTCAACTCGTCCATGCTCCCCGCTGATGTGGGCTGCATAGTTGATAATGTGGATACCGTGATCTCGATATATCTGGCCGTCGCGAGAAACTATCCGCTGATGAAGAGGATAGTCACGGTATCGGGTGACGCTATAGCAAATCCGGGCAATTTCGAGGTGCGCATCGGTACGAATCTGCAGCAACTCATCGAGGCCGCGGGCGGCTTCAAGGCCGATCCGGAGAAGGTCATCTCGGGCGGCCCCATGATGGGCTTTGCCATGTTTGATCTGAACGTGCCCATGACGAAGACGAACTCGGCGGTGACTGCATTCCTCAAGGATGAGGTGGCGATGAATCCTGTGACCGCATGCATCAGATGCGGACGCTGCGTGGCGGCATGTCCCGAGCATCTGGTACCCCAGCTTCTCATGAAGGTATCCATGGACGATGACTGCGAGGGCTTTGACGCGCTCAGCGGTATGGAGTGCGTGGAGTGCGGCTCGTGCGCATATGTATGCCCCGCCAAGAGGCCTCTCACGCAGGCATTCAAGAATATGAGACAGAAGACCGGCGCATGGAAGAGAGAGATGGCTGCCAAGGCCAAGGCCGAGGCGGAGGCAAAGGCAGCTGCAGAAGCAGCCGCTGCACCGGCAGAAGCTAAGAAGGAGGAGAAATAATATGGAAAAGCTGTTGCATGTATCATCCTCTCCTCACGTAAGAGACAACTCATCCACAAGGGCAATCATGGAAGAAGTATGCATCGGCATGGTACCCATGAGTGTGTACGGTATAGCGAATTTCGGGATGCATGCGCTGCTCGTGATTGTCTGCACGGTAGCTGCGTGCGTAGCTGCAGAGTATATATATGAGAAGCTCATGAAGCGCCCGATCACCATCTGCGACCTTTCGGCAGTGGTGACAGGCATGATACTGGCGCTCAATATGCCTCCGCAGGTACCTGTCTGGATGCCTATGCTGGGCGGTATATTTGCCATCGTGGTAGTAAAGCAGCTCTACGGCGGTCTGGGTCAGAACTTCATGAACCCGGCGCTGGCAGGAAGATGCTTTCTGCTGATATCCTTTGCGGGCAAGCTCAATGACTTCACATGTGCGAAGATCGGCTTTGATGCAGTGACCGGCGCTACGCCTCTGGCACAGATAAAGGCTACGGGCGAGAGCACATATTCGCTTACAGATCTTCTCTTCGGGCATATCCCCGGAACCATCGGAGAGGTATCCGCTGTGTGCATTCTCGCGGGTGCGTTGTATATGATGTCCAAAAAGGTCATATCGGCGAACATCCCGCTGACATATATCGCGAGCTTTGCTGTGTTCTATTTCATATTCGGAGGATTTAACCTCTATCTCACGCTGTGTGAGATCTGCGCGGGCGGTCTGCTGTTCGGCGCCTTCTTTATGGCTACGGACTATGTCACCAGCCCGATCACACCTAAGGGGCAGATCATATTCGGCATATTCCTCGGAGTCATGACGGGCATCTTCAGACTGTGGGGAGCATCGTCGGAGGGCGTATCATATGCCATCGTGCTCGGCAATATGCTGGTTCCGCTGATTGAGAAGTTCACGCTTCCGACAGTATTCGGAAAGGAGGCGAAGAGGTGATGAATAAGTCTATCATAAAGGATGCGATGATACTGTTTGCCATCACTCTGATCGCCGGCATCCTGCTCGGCGTCGCGCATGAGGTCACACTCGAACCCATCGCAAAGACTCAGGCGGCGGCCACGCAGGCCACATACGCGTCCGTATATCCCGATGCGGCGAGCTTTGAGGACGATGAGAATATCGACGCGCTGGTGGAGCAGTCGGCTGATGAGATACTGACTACGTACGGTCTCAACTCCGCGATCAACTATGTAAAGGTAGCCTATGACGCATCGGGCGCTCAGTGCGGCTATCTCGTATCGGCACAGGCCAAGGGCTACGGCGGTCCGGTCAATATCGCGATCGGCATCACCAACGAGCTTAAGATCACGGGAATCGGATTCCTGTCCATAGACGAGACTCCGGGGCTGGGTATGAAGGCCAAGGATGAGAGCTTCTACGGACAGTTCACGGATATGCCCGCAGATCATGATCTGACGCTGACCAAGACAGGCAAGACGGCAGAGGATCAGGTGCAGGCCATCAGCGGCGCGACCAAGACATCCAATGCCGTGACCGCAGCTGCCAACTCTGCGATACATTTTCTTACTGTATATGTGATCAAGTGAGGTGAAACAGATGAATAAATGTACAGAACGCATCGTCAACGGTGTCTGGACAGAGAATCCTCTGTTTGTGCAGGCACTTGGAACATGCCCGACGCTGGCCGTCACGACCTCCGTCATCAACGGCATAGGAATGGGACTTTCGACTACGGTAGTGCTTATACTGTCCAATATCATGATATCTCTGCTCAGAAATATCATCCCGGACAAGGTAAGACTGCCCGCAGAGATCGTAGTCGTGGCGTCCTTCGTCACCATCGTGGATATGCTCATGGAGGGCTTCACTCCGGGGCTGTATGAATCGCTCGGCATCTATATCCCGCTGATCGTCGTCAACTGCATCATCCTGGGACGCGCGGAGGCGTATGCCATGAAGTACGGTCCGCTGGAGTCCGCATTCGACGGAGTAGGTATGGGTCTGGGCTTTACCGTAGCTCTGGTGCTCATCGGAGCCTTCAGAGAGCTGCTCGGAGCAGGACAGCTGTGCGGCGTCACCGTGATGCCGGCTGCATTTACACCGATCTCCGTATTCATACTTGCGCCCGGCGCATTCCTTGTCTACGGCTGCCTTACGGCGCTGCAGAACAAGCTCAAGATGCCCTGCGCGACCAACGGAGACGCTCCGGAGGGCAGCGAGTGCGCTTCATGCGCGGCGGGCTGCGCCGGATGCTCCATGTTCACACCGAGCCATACCGCGAAGAAATGACAGAAGGAGGAATGACAAATGGGTAAATTACTTGTTATCGCTATCAGCTCATGTCTGGTCAGCAACGTCGTACTGAGTCAGTTCCTCGGAATCTGTTCCTTCATCGGCGTTTCTACCAGCGTCAACACCGCCGCAGGCATGGGCGGTGCGGTTATATTCGTCATCACGCTCGCGTCCATCGTGGCGAGCCTGCTGTATCAGTTCATACTGGTTCCGCTGGGACTGGAATATCTCAAGACCATCGTCTTTATACTGGTCATCGCGGCTCTCGTACAGATCGTCGAGATGTTCATGCACAAATGCATGCCGGCGCTCTACAGCGCGCTCGGCGTATATCTGCCGCTGATCACCACCAACTGCGCGGTGCTCGGTGTTGCGATAACCAATGTGGACGAGAGCTACAACTTCATCCAGTCGGTGGTAAACGGCTTTGCGACGGCTCTGGGATATACGGTAGCCATCATCATCCTGGCCGGCATCAGAGAGCATATGAAGGGCAATGAGGTTCCGCACAGCTTTGAGGGAACTCCGATCGTGCTCATCACGGCTGCGCTGATGTCCATAGCCTTTTTCGGATTTTCCGGGATGATGTAAGGAAGGAGGACACGGGAGATGAATATGATCATTATATCGGCGGCGGTCATCGCCGTTGTGGGCATCGTCGTGGGCTTCGGACTTGGTATCCTGGGAGAGAAGTTCAAGGTTGAGATCGATGAGAGAGAGGCAGCCATCAGAGCAGAGCTCCCCGGCAACAACTGCGGCGGATGCGGATATCCCGGCTGCGACGGTCTCGCCAAGGCCATCAATGAGGGCAAGGCGCCGTGCAATCAGTGCCCGGTAGGCGGAGCGCCTGTAGGCGAAAAGATAGCAGCCATCATGGGTGTCACGGTGGAGGAGAGCGCGAAGAAGGTCGCATTTGTCAAGTGCGGCGGCGGATGCGATAAGACTTCACAAAAGGATAGCTATTATGGTATACTTGATTGCTCGAAGGCCATGAACGTACCCGGCGGCAGCGACAAGGCGTGCTCGTACGGTTGTATGGGCTACGGCTCATGCGTCAGAGCCTGCGAGTTTGACGCGATCCACGTGATAAACGGCGTGGCCGTCGTAGACAAGGAGAAGTGTGTAGCCTGCGGCAAATGCATCGCGGCCTGCCCGAAGAAGCTGATAGAGCTCGTACCATATGATACGCATCATTTCGTACGGTGCAGCTCTCAGGACAAGGGCAAGGCGGTCAAGGATATTTGCTCGGTGGGCTGCATTGCATGTACGGCCTGCGTCAAGAACTGCCCGCAGAATACCATCAGCATGAACGGCAATGTAGCCGTCATCGACTACACCAACTGCATCAACTGCGGTATCTGCGCACAGAAATGCCCGACAAAGGCTATCCTTGCAGAGGAATAAGGCAAATATTTGGTTAGAAGGAGATTATCCCAATGAATGTTACTTCCGAGAAACTGGAGCACAGCACGGCGAAGATGACCATCACGGTTCCTGCCGATGAGTTCAAGAAGGCTGTTACGGCAGCCTACAACAAGGAGAAGGGCAGGTACAATGTCCAGGGCTTCAGGAGAGGTCATGCTCCGCAGGCCTTCATAGAGAAGCTGTACGGACCGGAGGTATTCTTCGAGACAGCGGCCAATACCGTCATCGACGAATCATACCCCGAGGTGGTCGAGCAGTCTGAGCTGGACATCGTCTCCAGACCTGAGATTGAGGTGACACAGATCGAGTCCGGCAAGGATTTCATATATACCGCGCTGGTAGCGGTCAGACCCGAGGTCAAGCTGGGCACTTACAAGGGAGTCAAGATTACCAAGGCAGATGAGAATGTCACTGACGAGGACGTGGACAAGGCTGTTGCCGATGAGCAGGAGCGCAATGCACGTCTGGTGAGCGTCGAGGGAAGAGCCGCACAGGACGGTGATACGGCTGTTATAGATTTCGACGGAAGCATCGACGGGGTACATTTTGACGGAGGCAAGGGCGAGGAGTATTCGCTCACTCTCGGCTCCGGCTCCTTCATACCGGGCTTTGAGGAGCAGCTGGTAGGTCACAGCGCAGGCGAGCATGTTGACGTAAATGTAACCTTCCCGGAGGACTACCATGTCAAGAATCTGGCAGGCAAGGCGGCTGTTTTTGCCGTCGATATCAAAGAGGTAAAGACCAAGGAGCTGCCCGCTCTGGACGATGAGTTCGCATCCGAGGTCAGCGAGTTCGAGACCATGGACGAGTACAGAGCCGACCTCAGAAAGAAGCTCGAGGAGACCAAGAAGACCTCGGCGAAGAATGCCAATGAAAATGCAGCTATCGACGCGGCTGTAGCGGCTGCCGAGGTGGAGCTTCCGGAGCTGATGGTAAATACGCAGGTGGATGACAACATCAATCAGCAGGCGCGCAGGATGAAGGCGCAGGGTATATCCCTTGCCGACTATATGAAGTATACCGGAACCACGATCGACGATCTGCGCGGTCAGTTCCGCCCGGAGGCGGAGCGCTCGCTCAAGACGAGTCTGGTTCTCGAGGCTATCGCCAACGCGGAGAATATAGAGATCTCCGATGAAGATGTCGAGGCAGAGGTGCAGAAGGAGGTCGAGAGATACAAGCTCCCCAAGGAGGATATCGACAAGTACTTCAATGACGCCGCAAGAGAGAATATCAAGCAGAATCTGCGCATACAGAAGGCAGTAGAGCTTGTAGCCGAAGCTGCCGTGGCTGAGTGAACCGACGGTTCGGCGGTCACACGGAGGTAAGAATATGAGTTTGGTGCCATATGTGATTGAGTCGACGAGCAGGGGAGAGAGGTCGTATGATATCTACTCCCGACTGCTCAACGACAGGATCATCTTTCTGGGTGAGGAGGTCAATGACGTGACGGCGAGTCTGGTCGTCGCGCAGCTCCTTTTCCTGGAGTCCGAGGATCCGTCCAAGGACATCAGCCTGTATATCAACAGCCCCGGAGGCGTCATCACCTCCGGGATGGCTATCTATGATACCATGCAGTATGTCAAGTGTGATGTCTCGACCATCTGCATAGGCATGGCGGCGAGCATGGGTGCATTCCTGCTGGCGGGCGGCGCGAAGGGCAAGAGATATGCCCTGCCTCACGCTCAGATTATGATACATCAGCCGTCGGGCGGCGCTCAGGGACAGGCGACGGAGATCAGCATCGTAGCCGAGCAGATTCTCAAGACGAGAAAGCTCATGAACGAGATGCTCTCTGCCAATACCGGCCAGCCCTACGAGCGTGTATGCGAGGATACGGAGCGCGACAACTATATGACCGCGCAGGAGGCGCTTGATTACGGCCTCATCGACAAGATCATAGAACATCACTGAAGAGGTTAATGCTTTGGCAAACAGAAAAGATGCAAAGCCGCATTGCTCCTTCTGCGGCAAGAGTTCGGACCAGGTAAGAAAGCTCTTATCCGGTCCGAACGGTATATTTATATGCGATGAATGTATAGAGCTGTGCGCGGAGATACTCGAAGAGGATCAGTCGTATGGCGGATATTCTAAGAGAGGGATCGGCGAGATCAATCTCCTCAAGCCCCGCCAGATCAAGGCATTTCTCGATGAATATGTCATAGGTCAGGATGCCGCCAAGAAGGTGCTGTCTGTAGCGGTATACAATCACTACAAGCGTATCAAGTCCAATGTGAAGTCGGATGTCGAGATACAAAAGAGCAATATACTGATGCTCGGTCCTACCGGCTCGGGCAAGACCTATATCGCGCAGACACTGGCGAAGATACTGAACGTGCCCTTTGCCATAGCGGACGCGACCACACTGACCGAGGCGGGCTATGTCGGCGAGGATGTGGAGAATATCCTGCTCAAGCTCATACAGGCCGCGGGCGATGACGTGGAGAGAGCCGAGTACGGTATCATCTATATAGACGAGATTGACAAGATCACCAAAAAGAGCGAGAACGTGTCGATCACCCGGGATGTCTCCGGCGAGGGAGTACAGCAGGCACTGCTGAAGATACTCGAGGGGACGATGGCCAATGTGCCGCCGCAGGGCGGCCGCAAGCATCCGCAGCAGACCACTATCCCGATAGATACGACGAATATACTGTTTATATGCGGCGGCGCTTTCTCCGGACTCGAGGATATCATAGAGAAGCGTATCAACAACGGCGGCATCGGCTTCAACTCCGAGATTGTCGATAAGAACTCTATAGCGATGGACGAGCTGTTCAGGCAGGTGATGCCTGAGGATCTGATGAAATTCGGCCTGATACCGGAGTTCATAGGCAGAGTGCCGATCACGGTGGCTCTTGACTATCTGGATCGGGATTCGCTCATCAGGATACTCAAGGAGCCCAAGAACGCGCTCACAAAGCAGTATATCAAGCTGTTTGAGTATGATGATGTGAAGCTGGAGTTTACGGACGAGGCACTGGAGCGCATAGCCGATCTTGCCATCGAGAGAAAGACCGGAGCCAGAGGCCTGCGCAGCATCATGGAGAGCGTGATGCAGGACGTGATGTATGATATCCCGTCAGACCCGACCATCGGCATAGTTACCATCACGAAGGATGCCGTGGACAAGGTCGCACAGCCGCAGATCACCAGAAGAGCGGTCGAGGTGGACAGGAAAAAGAAGGCGGAGACGGACTGTCAGGAAAGGGCAGAGTCGGTATGATCGTAAAAGAGGCTGTTCTGGAAACCGTATGCGGCATCACCAGCCGGCTTCCGGATAATCACCTTCCTGAGATAGCACTGGCAGGCAAGTCCAATGTGGGCAAGTCCAGCTTCATCAACTGCCTGCTGAACCGCAGGGCACTGGCACGTACATCATCGGAGCCCGGCAAGACGCGGACGATCAACTTTTACAAGATCAACAGCCTGTTCTATCTGGTGGATCTGCCCGGATACGGCTTTGCACGGGTCAGTCAGGATGAGAGAGAGCGGTGGGCTCGTATGATCAACCGCTATCTCGACGGTTCCAAGGCGCTGAAGGCGGTTTTCATGCTGGTGGATATCAGACATGATCCGGGAGCCAATGATAAGATGATGTACGAATGGATCAAGGACAGGGGATATACTCCGGTCATCATCGCCACCAAGGCGGACAAGATAAAGAGAAGTCAGCTCGCCAAGCAGACGGCTGCCGTGCGCAGCGGACTGGGCATGCAGACATCGGAGATATGCATTCCGTTTTCTGCAGAGTCCAAGCAGGGCAGAGACGAGGTCTGGGAGTATATCGATTCGCTGGTGACAGGTTAGAATAATAAAAGAACCCCGGGATGTCGTGACGGCAGCCCGGGCTTCTATTATGGTTATGGTATAGGATGACAGCAGGCGCTGCCGGGGCGCCGGTCGGCAGATATCATGTCAGGTGCTTGAGCAGATAGGCGTAGATATCGATGCTTCTGTCAGTCCATTTTGATGATATAGCGCGCGCGTGGTTCTCGTCGGGCACGGAGATGTCAAGACCTATGACCAGATTTTTGCCGTCGCGTACCTCGCAATGCACCAGATAGTCCTGATTGCCTGTCTTGGTATACTCGGCGGAGGCGGCTATATCGCAGCGCAGGCTCCCTGCGTTCTCCTCCAGATATGCGTCCATGTCGGATACTATCGCAGGCGGTATATTCTTGCCGAAAAATTCGAGAGTCTGCGCACCGTCATCGGTGATCTCATAGCGGGTGGTATTGTGAATGTTCTGCGATGAGATAAGCCCGGTATCACTCAGCTCCTGAAGTGCCTGCTGCAGATGAGCGAAATCCGTATATTCCTTCATCAATATGAAATCAGAGATCTGGGTGCCTGTGAGGGGCACCTTTACCTTATCCAGCATATAGATAATCATCAGCTTGTACAGCGTCCTAGGCTCAAGCGACATGGCAAATCTCCTGACGGGCAAAGTGGGTGTTGCAACGCAAAATCGCGGTTCGGTGCTATATGATATCAAGTAAATCCTTTAATTTCAAGCCGCATTGTGGTAAAAT
>CAVJQN010000061.1:6712-7122 GCA_963651635.1 Agathobacter sp. | reverse complement strand
GTTATGAGGAGCGCAGCGACGAGGAGCTGAAAAGCGTGCTGCAGTACCGGGATCCGGCCATGACGCGCAGAGCGCTGACCATACTCAAGGAGAACGGGTGGAATGTGTTTGACCATAACTGATACCGGATTGCTACGCGCGTTGCGCTTCCGCTCCAGTCAGTGCTAAACATGTGGCACTGCCGCATAGCGTCCATATATGATGGGATAAGCTAATAGAAGTAAAAGAACTGTGGCTTTGTGAGAAAAAAGAAGGTATAGATATGGCATGCAGCAAGATGCTATCGATAGTTGTCTCGGTATATAACGAAAAGGACGCTCTGCCGATGTTCTATGAGCATTGCAGACCGCAGGCGCAGGCGGCGGCGCAGGACTATGAGCTGATCTTTGTAAATGACGGCAGCACAGACG
>CAVJQN010000061.1:2361-6624 GCA_963651635.1 Agathobacter sp. | reverse complement strand
GCATGTCAGGTGCGTATCCTTCAGCCGAAACTTCGGTCACGAGGCGGCTATGCTGGCGGGTATAGACTACGCGTCAGGGGATTATATCATCTGCATGGACGCGGATCTCCAGCATCCTGTCGAGTGCATACCGCAGATGGTTGAAAAATTTGAAGATGGCTACGATGTAATCAGCATGATACGCGGCTCCAATAAGGATGCGGGAGCGGTCAAGAATCTTACATCGCCGCTTTTTTATAAGCTGATCAATGCCATCAGCAGCGCTCATGTCGATGAAAATGCCTCGGACTTCTTCGGCATCTCGCGGCGTGTGGCGCAGGTGCTCAGAACCGACTACCGCGAGCGCAACAGATTCCTGCGCGGGTTCGTGCAGAATGTGGGATTTAACAAGACGAGCCTGCACTATGATGCGGCGGACAGAGTCGCCGGACACAGCAAGTACTCCATCGGAAGACTGATAAAGCTCTCCGTCAGCACTATCATGTGCTTTTCGGATATGCCGCTGAAGCTCGGCATCGGGCTAGGGGTCGTGACGGGGATCGTAAGTCTGGCTCTTTTTATCGGGCTGATTGCGGGATGGGTAGCATGCAGACGACCGAGTGCATATCTCGCGCTGATGTGCATCATGTGCTTCCTGTTCGCCTGCGTGTTCATGCTGATCGGCATCATGGGCGCATATATGTCGGTGCTGCTGGAGGAGACGAAGAAACGACCGATATATATCGTGGAGAGCACGTACGGGAGCGATGCTAGGGGCGGGGGCGCAGAGCGCGAAGCGACCCGGTATCATGAAGAAATGTGAGGCTTTGCATGTCGAAAAGCCTAACCTCCGATGCAAGCCCGCTTGCGTGAGGAGGCTGGACCTTGAGACCCGCCAAAACATGAGTAAGTAGGCGCGGTTCGCATATGATAAAGGGAGGAGGATTCCGTGGCACAGGACAGGCATGACCGCACACAGTTCAATGAGACCAAGCTCATCGCGCTGCGCATCAGGGAGCTGTGCTTCAGGAACAACTGGACACTCTCCGATCTGGCAGCGAAGGCGGACATGCCGCTGAGCTCTCTGAGAGATATCATAAATGGCAAAAATGCCGACATACGCCTCAGCACACTGATGAAGATCTCCATGGGTCTGAACATGGATCTCGCGGATTTCTTCGACGCGGAGATCTTCCGCGAGAGCTTCTTGACAAGGCTCGGATACTACCGCTATAGTTAAGCTGTTATATCGCCAAAACGCCAGAAACAGAGGTGGATATGATAGAAAAAGAGTACATATTATATCATGGATCACAGCTCATCATCGACACGCCTGACTATAAGCATACAGGCGTGAACAAGGACTTCGGGCAGGGCTTCTATCTGACTGAGTCGGAGGAGCTGGCAAAGCAGTGGGCGTGCTCCTCGGAGACGGACGGATATGCCAACCGGTATATACTCAGGACGGAGGGGCTGAAGGTCATGGACCTGGCAGCACACAGATTCAGCATACTCAGCTGGGTCGCCATGCTGCTGCAACACCGGCATTTCACTATCACGTCGCAGCTGGCACAGGAGGAAAAGGACTTCCTGCTGGAGCATTTCCTCCCCAGATATCAGCGCTATGATGTGATCATCGGGCTCAGAGGCGACAACTGCTTTACGTCATTTGCCAATGCCTTCCTGAACAACGAGATGAGTCTTGTGGAACTGCGGCGAGCCATGAAGCTGGGCGCGGACGGGCGGCAGTTTGTAGTGCGCACGAGAAAGGGATATGAGGCACTGGAGTTTCAGTCAAGTGCCCCCGCCGACCGCAGTACATACTATCCCGGGATGCTGGCGGATGACAGCGAACGGCGCAGGCAGGTTCGCAGGGACAAGGGCAAGGAGAAGGAAGGCACGGCGGTTTATCTGATAGATATCATGAGAGGAGAGTGGCCTAAATATGAGCCCCGCTTACGAGGAAGGTTACCTAAACGAGTCGATGACTGAGATGGGCGACATGGTCGATTTCGCGGTAAATGTATGCGGATTTGACATGGACAGCTTCTTCATGCTCTTCATCAATTCCGGTGTCGCCGAGAAGATCGAGCACGGCAATCCAAAGTATCTGGGAGGCATGTCAGGCGCAGAGCTGGCTATCGAGGTATTTCGATGCACGACGGGCAAGATACTGGATATTCCGGCATCACTTGATCCCGAGCGGACGCAGGAGTACTGGGCAGGCTGGTTTATGGCATATATCCAGTGGCGCAGCGGATATTCGTTCCGTCTGCTCGTGGAGTCCGGCATGACGCTGGAGCATATACGGGATATGTATCAGGAGAAAAAGGCGGATGCGAGCACGCTGAGCGCGCAGGCGGCGGAGCTTGTCGCAAAGCATACGGCAGGCAGGGAGACGAACCTGAAGCGCATACGCCGCTATCGCGGGATATCGCAGCGCCAGCTGGCACAGAGCGCCGGTGTGGCGCTGCGCATGGTGCAGCTCTACGAGCAGCGACAGAATGACATCAACAAGGCTCAGGCGAAGACGGTCGCAGACCTCGCCCGCGCACTCGGCTGCCGCACGGAGGATGTGCTTGAGCACTGAGTACCAGCCTGCGACTGCGGCAAATGTTCTAACCTCAACCTTCGTCGACGACTCGGTATCGCTAAGAACATTTGCATGGCACGCACTAAGCGTATGCTACGCCGGGGGCTTGCATTTGCTAAGTGCTCCGCACAAACCGCGAGCACTGACCACCAGCAGCGCTGTCGCGTTCACCTTTACATTTTCATGTAGAATTTATGTACTTACTTCCAAAGCTCACGTGCCTCCCTTATAATGTGGCACCGAAGCGTGAGACCGCGTGTGCGGTGCGAAGCAAAAACAAAAAACGGAGATAAAAACATGTATTTGAGAAGAACGGCGCTGATCGCCCTTTGCGCGGCGATGGCATTGTCGGTGACAGGATGCAAGGAAAAGGAGATAGTGGTATCAGGCGGGGGAGAGGAATTCATCCCGGACGTAAGAGGCATTCCCGTTGATATCAATGATATCGACTGGGATCAGCTCCATGAGGACATGGACGCTATGCTGACCAAGGAGGATTATCCTCAGGGATACTATACCGATTTTGCAGTCTATCCGGATGCCAGCCAGATAAATCTCATCTGGGTGCTGAATGATGACGCTTCCGCAGAGGATGCGGTGGCATACGGCGCGGCGATTCTGAAGGCATTTAACGATGCATATGTAAATCAGGACAATACCGTAGCAGCTTCTACGGACAAGTACTATGGCGGTCTCTGGGACAAGTGGGAGGCAGTGCTGCAGCTCTACCGCAACTCGGATATCATGACGGAGGGCTCGTATTATGTAAATCAGGTAATACCGGCGGGCAGCGGCGATGCGGTAGTACGCTATGTACCGACAGAGACAACGGATGCAGAGCAGACGGGAGCAGCGACAGGAGAAGCATCGGCACAGATAGCCAATCCGTGGGTGCAGTCGGACAGGCAGGGCGTCGCAGATGCCACAGGCTTTGAGATGACGCCTCCGGAGGGCGCTGAAAATGTAGCATACAGCTATACTGAGACGGATTCGCTGGCACAGATGACCTATGAGCTGAACGGAGATAAGTGGACGTACAGGATGCAGGAGGCAGATGAGCTGACCGACATATCAGGTATGTACTACACATGGGATGCCGAGGAGAAGGGCGAGGTCTCGGGCAGAGAGGCGATCTACTACTCATACGGCGGGCTTGATAATGCCGGAGACGACATACAGGTCGTGAACTGGTACGACGCAGTGACGGGGGTGACATATTCGCTCTCGGCTGTCGGCAGCGATCTGAACGGCATGGATATACAGGCACATGCAGAGAGTCTGTATGTACCGCTGCAGGGCGAGGCTACGGACGATCCGGAGAGAGACCGTACCGAGGAGCTGAACAATTATTTCCTCGGCGAGCATAAAAGAAGCAGCGATGACAGCACCCTGACCATATCGGACAACGGCGACGGCACGTTCAAGATCGATATCAGCATCACGCGTCTGTGCGATATGGAAGGCGGCGCAGGGAGTTTCGCGGATCACAAGATGAATTTCACGATAGACGACCCGAACGGAGAGAAGATGACGGGCGTGATCTACAGAGACAGCGACAACAGCCTGACGGTAAAGATCACGGACAGCACATGGACATATATCCAGAGCGGTGAGATACTCAACGGTTTCGGGAAGTAGGCAAAAGCAGCAGTAATCGAAGTGTTGCGGGCGCGCTATGCGAGCCCGCAACC
>CAVJQN010000061.1:0-2351 GCA_963651635.1 Agathobacter sp. | reverse complement strand
CCCGCAATCTGTATCGACCGGGTGACATCGATAGTGTAAAATATACCCGCAGACGGGAGGAGAGCCGGCAGATATCTGCCGGCTCAAAGTATTATGAAAAAAATCTATCAGTGTATGTGGTTTGCAGCTTCAAGAAGACAAAACGCTTAACACAATGATGATTTTAGAATGGAAAAATGGATAAAGAATAGGCACATTGTAAATTGATTTTGAAACAATTGTGAACGATCTGTGAACGAAAACAGCATATATACCGGAGGGAGATATCTGACGTTCTGCAGGACATTCGTCACCTTATATAGGACATTCGCCCATCTGTTCATAAAAATTCGGCTGTGCTAGAATGAACCCATTACATCGAACGGAGGCATTGTTCGTTGATGAGAAAGGTAGTGTTGAAAAAACCATTGGATCTGAAGGAGACATATTCAAGCGAAGCCGATACTGTTTCGTCGGTTTGCGCTGACGGAGCGAAGACCGCTTCGGAGCAGGAACATATAGATGAGATGGAGACAAGCGCGGAACACGGGTATGCCGGGGAGACACACCCTGAGCCGGATTACGGCGATGAGGCTGAGACTGGCTTAGACTGGGGAGATGACGTGAGGTGTGCTGCAGGTCCGAAGCAGATATTCGATGATCGTAAGGCGGTTTCTCCGCCGCAGACACACACGGCACCGCTTTTCTCGCGCATAGAGGCGCTGGCGGCGGCATTTTTTATACCGGTACTTATCCTCGCGGTCATCTGCGCCGCGCGCGGCATATATCCGTTCGGAGATAATGCCATGCTGCGTACGGATATGTACCACCAGTACGCGCCATTTTTCTCGGAGCTGCGATATAAGCTCACGGGCGGCGGGAGCCTGCACTATACATGGGATATAGGACTGGGCGTGAACTTCGCCGCGATATATGCCTACTATCTCGCCAGTCCGCTCAATCTCCTGCTGGCCTTCTGCCCGCAGGAGCATGTGCTGGAGTTCATGGCGGCGGGAATCGTACTGCGCATAGCTCTGTGCGGTCTGTCCATGTGCTGGTATATGCTGCATCATGTGAGAAGCAATACGATGACGGCGGCATTTGCAGGTATATTCTACGCGCTGTCGGGTTATATCAGCGCTTACTACTGGAATATCATGTGGCTGGACTGCATCGCGCTGTTCCCGCTGATCTGTCTGGGTGTCGAGAAGCTGATCAAGGACAGACGCGGGCTGCTGTACGTGATCTCGCTGGGTGCGTGCATATGGACGAACTACTATATATCCATGATGGTGTGCGTGTTTATGGTGATATATTTTGCCATGATGCTGATCATGGAGAGACCCGGGTCGCTGAAGGCTGTCGCGGGAGCTGTGCTCAGATTCGGCTTTTACTCGCTGCTGGCTGGCGGGCTCGCCGCTGTCGTGATACTCCCGGGAGTGATGACGCTGAAATCGACCGCCGCTGCGACGACGACATTTCCGCAGACCGTGCAGCACTACTTCTCATGCATAGACATGATCGCCCGGCATATGCTCTTCGTGAAGAACGAGGAGGGGCTGGATCACTGGCCGAATATCTACTGCGGCGTGGCAGTCATCCCGCTGGTGGTGCTGTGGCTGCGCTCGGAGCGTATATGCCTGAAGGAGAAGCTGGTCTATGGTCTGGCGATGCTGCTGTTTCTGGCGAGCTTCGCGCTCAATGTGCTCAACTATATGTGGCACGGCTTCCACTATCCCAACTCGCTGCCCGCGAGGATGAGCTTTATCTATATATTTCTGGTGCTTTATGCGTGCGGGCGTGCGCTGGACGGGCTGGAGGCATATACCCAAAGGGATATCAACAAGGCTTTTGCCTTCGCACTGCTCTTTGTGGCGCTCTGCCAGAAGATAGTGACGGACGACGCATTTACATGGGATGTTTTCTATGCGACGGCGGGATGCCTTGCGCTGTACTGGATGCTGATAAGTCTGCGCCGGGATACGCATCTGAGGCGGGTGGTTCTGACGCTTGTTACGCTGGGCGTCGTGGCGGCGGAGGCTGCGTTGAACATGAGCTCGACGAGCATCACCACCGTCAAGCGATCGACCTATCTCGCGGACAATGCATTTGTCAGGGACGTGGTCGCCTATGCCTATGAGAACGATCCTGATTTCTACCGCTTCGAGAAGGTGACGCGCAAGACCAAGGACGACGGAGCGTGGATGAATTTCCGGTCGGTGTCCATCTTTTCCTCGGTCACGGACGCCGGGATCTCGGATTTCTTCAAGGATATGGGCTGTGAATCCTCGGTCAATGCCTACAGCATCACGGGATCGACGCCGTTCGTCGATGCGCTGCTGGACGTGAGATACGGCATATATTCGCAGACA
>CAVJQN010000060.1:0-9554 GCA_963651635.1 Agathobacter sp. | reverse complement strand
GTGCTGCTTACGGACAATCCCGAGGTGCTGCTGGAGACGATACGCAGCCGATGCACTCAGCTGAGGATAGATGACAGCGATATCGCGATATCACAGGAGCATCTTGAGATACTGAAAAGCCTAGCTGATGCGCGAACCAGAGACATCATGGACACAGCCGCGTCGCTCAAGGATGATAAGGACGGCATAGCGGCATTTATCGCGGCGGCACGCCTGTGGCTGAGAGATATATTGACCCTCAGGCTGACAGGCGACGAGGATGCGCTGCTTTTAAGGCAGGAGACGGAGCATATCAGGGAATGCGCGCGGGCGATGAGCCTTACGGATATAGAGCGGGCACTGAATGCAGTCGATGAGGCAGAGAGCCGTATCGGCAGCAATGTCAATGCGGAGCTGACGATGCAGCTGCTGCTCATGGAGCTGGCATCTCAAAAAAGATTGTAAAATGTGAAAGGACACATATGGTAACAGTAGTAGGAGTCAGATTTCGCGAGGTCGGGAAGATATACTACTTCGCGCCCGGAGATCTGATATTGAAAAGAGGCGACCACGTGATCGTCGATACGGCGAGCGGCTGGGAGTACGGCACGGTGATGCTGCCCAATCGTCAGGTCGAGGACGAGGAGATAGTCAAGCCCCTCAAGGCGGTAGACAGGATAGCAACTCAGGACGATGAGGAGCGCGAGGCCGCCAACCGCGACAAGGAGCAGGACGCCTTCAGGATATGCAAGTCGCGTATACGTGAGCACGGACTAGAGATGAAGCTGATCTCGGCAGAGTATGCATTTGACAATTCCAAGATACTCTTTTGCTTCACGGCGGACGGCAGAGTGGATTTCAGAGATCTCGTCAGGGATCTGGCGTCCATATTCAAGATACGCATCGAGCTGCGGCAGGTCGGCGTGAGAGACGAGACCAAGATCATGGGCGGTGTGGGATATTGCGGCAGACCGCTGTGCTGCTGCAGCTACCTGTCGGATTTCGTGCCTGTATCCATCAAGATGGCAAAGGAGCAGAATCTCTCGCTCAATCCGCAGAAGATCAGCGGTATGTGCGGGAGGCTCATGTGCTGCCTGAAAAACGAGGTCGAGGCATATGAGGATCTGAATACCCGGCTGCCCAAGCAGGGCGCGAGGGTGCAGACACCCGACGGACGCGAGGGCACGGCGCAGAATGTCAATGTGCTGCGCGAGTCCGTGCAGGTGCTTTTCACGGATGAAAAGGGCAACCGTGAGATGGAGGAGTTCCCGGCGAGCGAGCTGAAGTTCACGCCACGCAGGAAGAAGCCGGGCTGCGGCGCGGGGTGCAGCGGCTGTCAGGGAGCGCAGGAGCCGTCGGATATGACAGAAGAGAACGGAGCGCCGGCGCGGGATACGGATAAGCAGGAGAGACCGCGCAGGAGACGCAGACGCATACCCGACAGAGGTACAGAACGCGGAGCAGGTCAGGGTACAGAACGCGGAGCAGGTCAGGAAACAGACCGCAGGTCAGACAGAGCCGCAGACCGCGGCAGACGCCGGGACAACACGAGGCGGGACAACACGAGGCGGGACAGTACGAGGCAAGCCGGCATACAGCAGGACAACGTGCGGCAAACCAATACGCAGCACGGCAGTACACAGCGAGATACCGCACAGACAGGAGCACCGGATGCTGGTTCGGGCACATGAGAGACTGGACGATCTGGAGCGCAGCGATCTGAAGATCATACAGGATCCGTCGAAGTTCTGCTTCGGCATGGATGCCGTGCTGCTCTCCGGATTTTCACGCGTCAAGCCGGGAGAGAATGTACTGGATATAGGCACGGGCACGGGTATCATACCGCTGCTGCTCTCAGCCAAGACGCAGGGCAAGCATTTCACCGGAATCGAGATCCAGCCGGATATGGCGGACATGGCGGCGCGCAGCGTCGCCTATAATCATCTTGAGGACAGGATAGATATCGTCTGTGCGGACGTGCGCAGAGCAGGCGAACTGTGGGCGCAGGGTACATGGGATGTCATTACCTGCAATCCGCCATATATGAACGAAAAAAGCGGTCTGCACAATCCCGACGACGCGCTTGCCATCGCCAGACATGAGATATGCTGCACGCTGGAGGATGTGCTGAGGGTCAGTTCTGCGATGCTGCGCAGCAGAGGACGCATATATATGGTGCACCGCCCGCATCGGCTGATCGATATCATCGATCTCATGCGCAGATACAGACTCGAGCCCAAGACCATGCAGATGGTGCATCCGTTTATCGACAAGGAGGCAAATATGGTCATGATCGAGGCGGTCAAGGAGGGCGGCGCTTATCTGCATGCATTGCCCCCGATCGTGGTCTATGAGTCGCAGGGCGTATATACGCCGCAGATAAGGGAGATCTACGGATATTGAGGAAAGGAGCCCTATGCCGGGACAGCTGTATCTGGTCGGTACTCCGATCGGCAATCTGAACGATATGAGCCCGCGTGCGGTGCAGACGCTGAAGGAGGCGGATCTCATCGCCGCGGAGGATACCAGAAACTCCATGAGGCTGATGAATCACTTTGATATCAGGGTGCCGCTGACCAGCTATCATGAGTATAACAAAATAGACAAGGCGCGTGAGCTGGTAGGAAGGCTCATGGAGGGTGCAAATGTCGCACTAATCACGGACGCGGGTATGCCCGCTGTATCCGATCCCGGCGAGGAGCTGGTGCGTATGGCGCTGGACGCCGGGATAGTAGTGAGCGTAGTGCCGGGACCGACGGCGGTGGTGAGCGCACTTGCCGTAAGCGGTCAAAAAACGCGCAGGTTCGTATTTGAGGGCTTCCTGCCCGCAGACAAAAAGGAGCGGGAGGAGGTACTGGCGGAGCTGGAGAGCGAGACGCGCACCATCATTATCTATGAAGCTCCGCACCGGCTGGGCAGGACGCTGGAGCTGCTGGCGGATCGGCTCGGAGAGGGCAGGAGCATCAGTCTGGTCAGAGAGCTGACCAAGCTCCACGAGGAGGTCTGGAGGACTACTCTGGGTGAGGCTGCGCAGGCATACGGCGGCGACGAAAAAAAGGCTCGCGGAGAGTATGTGCTGGTCATAGAGGGGCGCGACCGGAAGGAACTGCTGGACGAAAAGCGCAGCGAGTGGGATATGATGAGCATCCCGGAGCATGTGCGGCTCTACGAGGAGCGCGGCGATGATAAAAAGACTGCCATGAAGAAGGTGGCGCAGGAGCGCGGCATTTCCAAACGTGACGTATATAGGGAGTGTCTGGAAGAATGATAAGATACCGGATCGCGTGATCCGGCAGGAGGTATATATGCTGAAGGTACATACCATAGTAAACGGTGAGCTGAGCGAGAACTGTTATCTGGGCGAGGATGAGGATACAAAGGAGTGTGTCATCGTAGATCCCGGCTCGGACGCGCACAGGATAGTGCACAAGATAGAGGAGCTGGGGCTTACGCCGAGAGCGGTATTGGTCACGCATTATCACTATGACCATGTCAATGCTGTCGATGATATCAGGGAGGAATACGGCATAGAGGTATATTCCTCCGAGGCGGAGCGCGATCTGCTGGGGATGTGCTACGAGGTGCAGGAGCATCCGGCAGGGCGTGCCGCAGGCGGCATCAAGTCGGATCATTATCTGAATGATGGAGATACGTTTGTCGTGATGGGCAGGGTATGGAAGCTGCTGCTCACTCCCGGACATACCAAAGGCTCGTGCTGCTATCTGTCGGAGGCGGATGAGCTGATGTTTTCCGGCGATACGCTGTTCCACGGCACATACGGACGGACGGATCTGTATAGCGGCGACGCGCAGGCGATGCACGACTCACTGATAAACAAGCTTTTTCTCCTGCCGGACGCGGTCAAGGCATATCCGGGGCACGGCATGCGCACGAGCATAGGGCGCGAGAAGACGGTCAATCCGATATTGTTTGAATTGTAAGTTGATGTTAAGTTGATACACATGTTTTTATCTTATATAATGCTAAACTGGTTATCGGGCGGGGCGTGATGAAGTTCGCAGATCCGATGACGCATACTCAAAAACACAAGCAAGGAGCAACAGTAGACATGAGAAGAATAACGACGATTTTTATCAGCACCGCGGCGGCATGTGCCCTGATGCTCTCCGGATGCACCTCCGGCAAGATGTCGGACGCGGCAAAGCAGGAACAGCAGGAGAAGCAGGAGCAGCGGGAGGCTTGGGAGTCATACTCGGCAGCGCAGGAGACCAGAGATGTCAGGGCAGAGAAGGTGCCTGACTCCGACGCGCCCGAGGCATATATAGTGACGATATATATGCCCAAGAAGAACGGCAGCGGTCTCAATGAGATCGTGGACGATATAGAGAACAGGACGGGCGACGCGCTCTTTGCCAAGCTCAAGGAGTACGGTGTAGTCTCCGGCGAGGCGACATTGACGGCATATACAGAAAAGGACGGCGAGGCGACCATGGAGATCACGGGAGCAGGTGCGCTCTCCGAGCTCCAGATACAGGCGATATCCGAGACTTATGAGGAGAACTTTGCACTGACTAAACTTGTGGTGGTCGCTGACGGCGAGACCGTCATAGATGAGACATATGAGACCGCGGCTCCGGCCGGTCCGGGCGTGCAGTAAGTCTGTGTGAGGAGGCATTTGGATGAAGGATCATAAGGGGAAGCCATACTATATAACGACGGCGATAGCATACGCGTCGGGCAAGCCGCACATCGGCAACACATACGAGATCGTGCTGGCGGACGCCATCGCCAGATATAAGAGGGAAGAGGGCTATGATGTCCGCTTCATGACCGGCACGGACGAGCACGGTCAGAAGATAGAGGAAAAGGCGGTCGCGGCGGGCGTATCTCCGAAGGAGTACGTGGATACCGTGGCAGGGGAGATCAGGCGCATCTTCGACCTCATGGGTACATCCTATGACAAGTTCATCCGCACCACGGATCCCTATCACGAGAAGCAGG
Organism: Agathobacter sp.; assembly: GCA_963651635.1. GTDB lineage: Bacteria > Bacillota > Clostridia > Lachnospirales > Lachnospiraceae > Darwinimomas. The sequence goes on along the minus strand of CAVJQN010000060.1, from coordinate 4,613 downwards.
TGCAGAAGATATTTAAGCGTCTGTACGATCAGGGAGATATCTACAAGGGCTACTACGAGGGGCTTTACTGTACCCCGTGCGAGTCCTTCTTCACCGAGTCACAGCTTATAGACGGGAAATGCCCGGACTGCGGACGCGAGGTCAAGCCCGCCAGGGAAGAAGCATACTTTTTCAGGATGAGCAAATATGCGGATCGCCTGATACAGCATATCAACGAGCATCCCGAGTTCATACAGCCCGCGGCGCGCAGAAATGAGATGATGAACAATTTCCTGCTGCCGGGTCTGCAGGATCTGTGCGTATCAAGAACCAGCTTCAAATGGGGTATACCGGTTGATTTCGACGAGCGCCATGTGGTCTATGTATGGCTGGACGCATTGACGAACTATATCACGGGACTGGGACTGGATCTGGACGGAGATCAGGGCGACGCCGGTGCGGCATATGCGGCAAGCAAGACAGCGGAGCCGGGAGATCCTGCCAAGGGTCGCGGTCTGGTGGAGAAATACTGGCCGGCAGACCTGCATCTGATAGGCAAGGATATCATACGTTTCCATACCATCTACTGGCCGATATTCCTGATGGCGCTGGATCTGCCCCTGCCCAAGCAGGTATTCGGACATCCGTGGCTGCTGCAGGGCGACGGCAAGATGAGCAAGTCCAAGGGCAATGTGATCTATGCGGACGATCTGGCAGATATGATCGGCGTTGATGCCGTGAGATATTTCGTGCTGCACGAGATGCCCTTTGACAATGACGGTGTGATCAGCTGGGATCTGATAGTCGAGCGCTTCAACTCGGATCTCGCCAATATCCTCGGCAATCTGGTCAGCCGCACGGTATCTATGGCAAACAAATACTTCGACGGTGTGATGACATATGCCGGAGAGCCGGATGATCCCGCGCAAAAGGCGACAGATGACGACCTGAGAGCCAGCGTGCTGGACGCGGCAGCGGTTTGTACGGCGAAGATGGACGAGCTGAGGGTGGCGGATGCGCTCACTCAGGTCTGGTCGATATTCAGGAGATGCAACAAATATATCGACGAAACCACGCCTTGGGTTCTCGCAAAGTCCGAGGAGAGCAGATCGAGGCTCCAGACAGTCCTTTACAATCTGGGTCAGGCTATACAGATCGGCGCGTCGCTCCTGTACAGCTTCATGCCTGAGACAGCCAAGAAGGTGCTGGAACAGCTTGGCGCGGAAAAGCTCTCGCTGGAGCAGATGGGAGCGGATGCCGGACAGACACCCGATGCCGATAAGGTATGGGGGCTGTACGCGACGGGTACTAAGGTGACGCAGAAGCCGGAGATACTATTTGCCAGACTGGATCCGGCAGAGATGGCACAGAAGGTGGAAGCGCTCCACGAGGCGCAGCTTGCGGCAGCGGCAAAGGCGGACGGAGCGGAGAAGTCATCTGAGGCAGGAGGTGGCGCGTTGAAGAACGGGGCTGACGGGAAGTCATCCGGGTCGGATGCAGCCGGAGTTGTGAATGCAGAAAACAGCAGCCACGGCACGGACGACGCAGGCAAGGCACAATCTTCCGATACCAAGGCATCAGGCGACAATGCGGCGTGCGGCGGGCAGTCCTGCGACGGCGCGGACTTCATGGATATCGAGGCAAAGGAGATCATCACATATGATGATTTCGCCAAGCTCCAGATACAGATAGGTGTGATTGAGGCATGCGAGGAGGTGCCCAAGTCCAGAAAGCTGCTCAAATCACAGGTTCGTATAGGCTCGCAGACGAGGACGATACTCAGCGGCATCAAGAACTGGTATAAGCCCGAGGACATGGTAGGTCGCAAGGTCATGGTGCTGGTCAATCTCCAGCCCAGACAGATCGCGGGATATATGTCGGAGGGGATGATTCTGTGCGCCGAGGATGATGCGGGTAATGTCATACTGATGTCTCCGGAGAAGGATATCAAGTCCGGGAGCGTCATTTGCTGAGTAAATATAAAGGACAAGTCATCGACGGCGCTGTATTACGGTACATTGCCGTCGTTGCCATGTTTACGGATCATCTCGCCTTTTGCTTTGAGAGCATGATGCCGCATGAGCTGTATACGGCAGGGCGGTGCATCGGGCGGATCGCATATCCGATATTCGCATATTGTCTTGTCGCCGGATACCATCATACCCATGATATAAAGATATATGCCGGACGGATACTCGCGGCGGCTCTGATCTCCGAGATACCGTTTAATCTGATGTATTCCTCAGAGATGCTCTATCCAGATGCGCAGAATGTCATGTGGACGCTTCTGATATCGCTGGGTATGCTGTGGGGATGCGGGCAGTGCCGCAGGGTGCTGTTTCAGGAAAAATCTGCGAAACCTGAGTGTAAAGGAAAAAGCTCGGAAGAGGATACCCGTACAGTAAAAGCAGAAGCTAAAACAGAAGCTGAGGCACAAGCGAAAGCACAGGCAAAATCACAAGCGCAAACACAAGTCAAAGAAAGTATGATTTGGGTAGCTTTGGGTTTATGTCAGACAGCGATAGCAGGTCTGGCGTGCCTTGCGGCATCAGCGCTGAGGACAGATTACGGCGCGGAAGGCGTGCTGATAGTGGCAGCATTTGCCCTGATGCCGAGGGGGTTCTTTGATATCCCGCGCGGGAGCTATCCCAGATACCTTTTCTATGCCTTCTATCCGGTGCATATGCTGCTCATCGTGCTGGTGCGCTGTGGTATTCGGATGTGGAGAGTTATGCGACTGTGACAACAGTACGTGTTGTCTGCATACTTTGAAAGCATGAAAAAACGGGTTTTTCAGGATCTTGAGGAAACCGCAGCGGCATAAACCCGGTGAGCAGAAAGATATGACGGGCACACTGTCATGACATGGATATCTCTGGTATACATTTCAGCCCGGCAGCCGAAAGAAATGTGAAAAACAGAGAAAAAGTAAGCTTGCGTGTTTTGACACTCAAACCAGTATTAGGAACCAGACACATGAAATCTATGATAATCGACACACACGCGCACTATGACGATGCCGCTTTCGACGGGGATCGAGAGGATGTGCTTGCCTCGCTCACGGCTGACGGGATATACCGTGCGGTCAATATAAGCGCGAGCATAGAAAGCTCGCGGACATCGTTGGAGGTGGCGCAGACCCATGAAAATATATATGCTGCCGTAGGTGTGCATCCGGAGCACGTCGAGAGCCTGACGCAGGAGGCATTGACGGAGCTGAAGGCGCTGTGTGACCATCCCAAGGTCGTCGCGTGGGGCGAGATCGGGCTGGACTACTACTATGAGGATCCGCCGCGTGATATCCAGCGGCACTGGTTTGAGATACAGATAGAGACGGCGAGAGAGGTCGGGCTGCCCATAGTCGTACACTCGCGCGATGCCGCGCAGGATACGCTGGATATCATGACAGCTCATCGCGCCGGTGAGATAGGAGGCGTCGTACACTGCTACTCCTACGGTGTGGAGCTGGCGAGGAAATATCTGGATATGGGCATGTACTTCGGGATCGGCGGCGTGCTGACCTTCAAGAACGCACGGCGGCTGGTCGAGGTGGTCGAGTATCTGCCTATGGACGCCATCGTGCTGGAGACAGACTGCCCGTATATGGCTCCGACACCCTATCGCGGTCAGAGAAACCGCTCGGCGCTGCTTACCTATGTTGCGGAGCGTATAGCGCAGCTGAAAAATATCGACGCGGACGAGGTGATGCGCCTCACCGCCATCAATGCATATAAGCTATATCCCAAGCTCGGAGAGTGCCCATGGACCTGATAGATCCGAGAAAAACCATCGAGGTCATACAGCAGCATCAGTTCACATTCAGCAAGAAGTTCGGACAGAACTTCCTGATAGACAGTCATGTGCTGGACAAAATCATCGCGTCGGCGGGAGTCGGCTCTGATGACGTGGTGCTGGAGATAGGACCGGGCATAGGAACCATGACGCAGCAGCTCGCACGACGGGCGGCGCGTGTCATAGCAGTAGAGATAGATAGTGACCTGATACCCATACTCAGAGAGACGCTGGCGGCGGAGACCGATGAGAAGACGGGCAATGTCAGGCTCATCAATGATGATATAATGAAAGTCAATCTGTGCGACCTCGCACGTGAAGAGGGCGGCGGAAGGCCGCTGAAGGTGGTCGCGAACCTTCCGTACTATATCACGACGCCGATCATCATGGAGCTGTTTGAGTCGGGAGCGCCGATAGATACGGTCACGGTCATGGTGCAGCGCGAGGTGGCGGAGCGTATGAAGGCGGCGCCGGGGACGAAGGACTACGGAGCGCTCTCGCTGGCGGTGCAGTACTATGCGCAGCCGTACATCGCGGCATATGTGCCTCAGAACTGCTTCATGCCCAGACCTAAGGTCGGGAGCGCGGTGATCACGCTGACGAGATACGAGAGACCGCCGGTGCAGACGGGCGATGCGAGACTGATGTTCAGGCTCATACGCGCAGGCTTCAACCAGAGAAGAAAGACATTGCAGAATGCCGTCTCGCACGATGCGCAGCTGGGATATACCAAGCAGGACGTGGAGGAAGCACTGGAGAGCATGGGAATTCCCGTGTCTGTACGCGCGGAGGCGCTGACGCTGGAGCAGTTCGCGAGGCTGGCAGATCTGCTGGCGGGGAGA